>JAISKW010000140.1 GCA_031260775.1 Christensenellaceae bacterium | reverse complement strand
ACGCGAAACGCACCGCGATAATCCATTTACTTTTTAATATGGTAGGGCTGATTGTTTTTACTCCGCTCGTATTGGTGTTTTCGAAAAACATCGATGCGCTTTCGCTTCGGCTGACCCCTGCAACCTTAATTGCGTACTTTCACTTACTGTTTAATGTTGTGACGGTAGTTATTCTTGTGCCGTTCGTAAAACAAGTCGTAAAACTTTCCGAAATAGTCGTCCCCGAAACCGCCGCGAAAGGTTAGACCCGTTAACGCAAGGACAATCGGACGGTTTTATGTGCTATTTTGCAACGATGAGACGGCAAAGCTTCGCCGTCGCGGCTTCGAGCCTTTCGCGTGCGGTTTTTTTAATGACTTCAAACGGTGTTGAACCGTCGTCGCACGCGGATACGAACGATAAACCTTGGGCGGTGTATTCGGCTTCCGTCAGAGCGTTGAGCCCACAAGCGGCATAGATTTCCGGCGTTAAATTGTTTTTCTTAAGTACGGAAATAACGCCGTCAATCACCTTGCCCATAAACGATTGCTTGTCTAATTTCCCCTCTCCGACAATTATTGCGTCGCAGGTTTTTGCGGCCTCAACAAAGCTTGTGAGCGTTAAGACCGTCGTAATTCCGCTTTGAATTTTGCCGTTAAGGAGAGTAGTAATCCCCACGGGGCTTGCGCCTGCCGCGCCGCCGCCGACAAGCGTATGTAATGCGTTCGTTGCGAAACCCTCTTTTACAAGCAATTCAACAAGGCTTTTTACCCCTTCATCTAAGCGTTCTACGGCTTCGCAATTTGCTCCTTTTTGCGGAGCGTAAATGTGTGCCGCGCCGTTTAAGCCGTATGGCGGATTGTTTACGTCACACATTGCGGTGAATTTCGTTTTGGATACAAGGCTCTTGAATTCGGAAGATAGAACAATTTTATCAATTTTGCTTAAATCACCGCCGCACGGAATGCCGATTTTAACGCCATTTGTGTAAAACTCCGCACCGAGTGCCGCAAGCGCGCCGAAGAAACAGTCGTTTGTTGCGCTGCCGCCGAGGGTCAAATAAATATCGGTTGCTCCGCGTCGGACGGCGTCCTTGATTAACAAGCCCGCGCCGAACGACGAGGTTTTTTCGGGGTCGCGTTCGGTCGACGACAATTGAGGTAAACCCATTGCCTCCGCCGTTTCGATAACCGCAACGCTGTTTTTGCACAGCAAATATTGCGCGCTTATTTCACGGTTAAGAGAGTCTGTCGTTTTAACCGTTATGAACTCCCCCTTGAACACGGTTGATAACGCCTCGGCAGTGCCCTCTCCTCCGTCGGCAAGCGGTATTAAAACGGTTTCGGCATTCGGCAACCGTTTTTTCATAGTTACGGCAATTATATTCGCGGCTTCGGATGCCGAAAGTGTGCCTTTGAAACTGTCGGGGCAAACAAGAATTCTCATATCTTAAATAAACAAATCTCCTATGGGTACCGTTAAATTTCTGAAGTCTTCCCAAAATTCGGGGTAGCTTTTATTAACCGCATCCTCATCCGTGACGACGACGGCATTATCAATCGCAGCCGTTGCAATCGCCGCGCTCATAACAATGCGGTGGTCATTTCTGCCGAAAAGCTCAATATTGTATTTCCTTTTATAAATCCTTTTGGAATCGACCACCAATTCTTTTCCCGTTTCGGTAAACGCTTTAACGCCCAAACGCTTCAAGTTTTCAATTAACGCCGCCAAACGGTCACATTCTTTGTCCTTAAGGCGTTCCGCGCCTCTTAAAACACACCTGCCTCTTGCGGCTATTGCGAGGACTGCAAGGGCGGGGGCGGTGTCGGGAATTTCGTTGATGTCCACTTCAAAAGGCTTAATTGCACCGCTTTTTACACGGATAAATTCGCGGTTTTCCTCTTTCATAATTTCAACGCAACCGCCGGCATCTTTAATTATTTGCAACACCCGTTTATCGCCTTGTTTGGAGTCTAAATTAAGTCCTTCGATTTCGATATTGCCGCACACCGCGCCGGCAACGAGCCAAAACGAAGCGGACGACCAATCGCCCTCGGCAAATACCGGCTCGGCTCTTGTGTATTTTTGCGCGCCGTTTATCAAAAATTTGTTGCCGTCCTTTTGGATTTTTACGCCGAACATTTCCAAAACCTCAAGGGTAATATCCACATAAGGCGCGCTCAAAATCTCGGTCGTTACGGTCAAAGACGAGTCGCCCTCAAGAAGCGGCAAGGTCAAAAGAAGCCCCGTTATGTACTGCGAACTGATATTTCCCGGCAAAACATAGTCGCCGGAGCGGAGTTTGCCTTTAATTACAAACGGAAATGTTAAGGAAATGTCCGCGCCGTGGCGGTTTAATTCTTTAATAAGAGCGGCGTTAGGGCGTTCGCCTAAGCGATAACTGCCGCTGAGCGTAATGCCTCCGCCTAAAGAGGCGGCAAGCGGCAAAAGAAACCGTAAGGTTGAGCCGCTTTCGTTGCAATCAAGGACGATTTCTTTGTTTTGTTTTTCGCTAAATGCCGCCGCTCCTCCGCGAACGCGGTAACCGTCATCGGTTTCCTGAATATCCGCGCCGAGAGAGTTTAGGCAAGAGACGGTGGCTTGAACGTCGGCGCAAGCGGATTTTCCCTCGATTACTACCTCGTTTTCGCTCAAAAAAGCGCATATTAAAATGCGGTGAAGATAGGACTTCGACGGCGGGATTGTAACGCGTCCTTCGAAACCTTGACGAGCGAAAGCTACGCGGCTTGAGGCTATTTTGGCATCCGAATATGAGTTTTTAAGCTTCATTAATGCGATTAAGTGTTTTTATCGGTCTTTTTGAAAACCTTTAAGTTACTTTGCTTTTGCTCTCTAATGTACAATTCGTTGTAGACGTCTGCAAGCGGAACTTCGCGCTCCGCGAGCATAACTAAAAGGTGATAGATTAAGTCGCACGACTCAAGCACGATTTTGTCTTTTTCGCCGTTTTTTGCGGCGATAATCGTTTCGGCGGCTTCCTCGCCGACCTTTTTCAGAATTTTATCGATGCCCTGCTCGAACAAATAACAAGTGTATGAGCCCTCGATTTTTTCTCCTTTGCGCTCGTTTATCGTTTTGAACAGGTCGTCAAAAACCTTTGAATCCGTATTTGCCATAATATGCATTCATTTTACCACGCCGTGCAAAGTTCTAAAAGCAATGAGCGTTCATAAAATTAGAGTAATGGTCAAACTGATTTGCGGTATTATTCTAATGCTAATCGCGTTTTACGGCGGCTATTGTGTGGATAAATACTACAAAGGACGGGTGGGTCTAATCAGCGATTTTAAGCGGTTTTTGCTCTTTGCAGGTCGTGAGGCGCGGTACCTTAAAACCGATATTTTCACGGTGATTAACGGCTATGAGTCTTCCTCACGGTTGAAAGGGATTCTGCAAAAAATCAAGGACGGCGCGGAAAAGGGCGAAAAAATTGAAATTACCGAGCCTTTGTTACGGAAGAATGAAAAGGAACAAATGTCGGAGTTTTTTACGCGGCTGTTCACCGCGGACGGCGCGACCTCCGAAAAGGTTTTCAAAAAGAGTTGCGAGGAATTCAACGATATCGAAACCGCGGCGATTGCCGAAAAGAAGAACAAAGGTGAGCTTTGGAAGAAACTTTTAATCCTATTCGGCGTTGCCGTACTGATATTGTGTATTTAATTTACTATGAACTTAGCGGGCATTGACATCATATTCAAAATTGCCGCCGTCGGTTTAATTACGGCGATTATTAACTATATCCTTGAAAAGAGTGATAAAAAGGAAATAGCAACCCTCGTCACCTTGACGGGCTTAATTATGGTGCTTGCGATGGTTGTTTCGATGATTGCCGACTTGTTCTCGTCCTTAAAAACAATGTTGGCGTTATTTTAGATGTTTATCAAGGTCATTTTACTTGCCTTTGCCGGGGTAATAGCGTCGCTTGCGTTAAAGCAAATAAAGCCCGAATTGGCAATTTTTTCGGCTATGGGTGCGGGGATTTTAATCCTCTTTGCCGTCTTAGGCGAAATTTCGGGCGTCGTTGCAACGTTTATGACCCTAACAAAGCAGGCGGAAAGCTTCGGCGGCGGCGATATTTTAACAAGCATCGTCAAAATTATCGGAATCGGCTATGTAACCGAATATTCGGCAAGCGTATGCGACGATTTCGGCTCGTCCTCGCTCGCAAAAAAAGTGCAATTGGGCGGCAAGGTTAGCATATTTTTAATATCCTTACCGGTTGTTTTTTCGGTAATTGAATCGGTCGCAAAGTTGTCGGCGTGAAAATTTTTACTAAAAAACATAATATTCGCCGAAAACCGCGCAAAACGGGCGTTTTTTCCGTGATATGTGCATTGTCGTTAATCGCCGCGGTTATCGCTTTATCCGTGCTTTTCAACGGTCAAGATAACACGGCTTATGCTGCAAGCGCGCAAGAAGACGTGCAATCCGATTTGGAAAACGAAATAAGCCGAAGCATAGAGCAACTCATCGGCGGTGATTTTGAGGACTTTTTTAACGCATTGGACGAAAACGGCAAGGGAATTTTCGGCAAAAGCGCGCAGGAAATCGCAATGAAATTGGCAAAAGGCGAGTCTGTTACTGCCGAAGTCGTTGTACAAGTTGTATCTCAAAGCTTTGCTACCGAACTGACCGCGACATTTTCGGCGTTAATAGGCATAGTAATGCTTGCATTCTTAAGCAGTATTGCAAAAAATGTCAGTTCGGGTTTTCAAAAAGAATCCACTGCGAAGCTGATACATTTTGTGATATACGGCTCGATTATAAGCATAATCGCGGCACTTTTGACCTCAGCCGTTGTGAGCGCGCGGGCGATTGTAATCCTTGCCGTCAGGCTCACCGAAATTGCGCTGCCGATAATGTTGACGCTTCTTGCGGCAATCGGCGGCGGCGCGACAAGCGGTGTTTTTCAGCCCATTGCGGCGTTTTTAACCGGCTTTATCGCAAAGACAATCGAGGTCGTAGTTATTCCGATGTTCATTGCATCGTCGGTGTTTATTATCGTCAGTAATTTAACGAAGGGCGTTAAGTTTACCAAACTCGCCGAGGGACTGCAGAGCGTTGCGAAATGGCTTATGGGCATTTTATTCGGTATTCTGATAACCCTTTTAACCCTCGGCGGAACTGTCGGCGCGGGGGTGGACGGCGTGTCGCTTAAAAGTATGAAATTTGCCGTTTCGGGATACGTTCCAATACTCGGAGGATACCTTGCAAGCGGTTTTGACATTGTACTTGCCGGCGCGTTAGTCGTTAAAAACTCGGTCGGCGCGCTCGCGGTGCTGCTCCTTTTTGCCGCCGTTTGCGCGCCTATTTTGAAACTTGTGGTGTTATCGCTGCTACTGAAACTCGCGGGCGGCATCGTTCAGGCAACGGGCGAGGATGAAATTTCGTCGCTTCTGACGGGCACGGGCAAAAATTTGAACATTTTGATTGCCGGCAGCGCGGGTGTTGCGTTTTGCGCAGGCATATTTTTCACGATGTTTATATTTATATTTAATGGCGGTGTGTTGTGATTGGGGCGTACTTAACGGGAATAACTGTCGCGGTCGTGTTAACCGTCCTGTTGGAGGTGCTTTTAAGCGAGGGCGAAACGAAGAAATTTGTGAAAGGTATGGTTTCGCTGTTGATACTCGCCGCGATTATCGTGCCGCTCCCCGCACTTATTAAGGGCACGGATTTAACAACCGCGTTTACAACAGCCGACGCCAAAGTAAACGGTGACTACCTTGCCCGAATAAACGCCGTTCGCGGCGAGGAGTTGAAAAACGCGGTTACTAATAAACTTGAAGTTTCGGAATGTACAAACGTTTCGGTAAACGTATATTTTGTAGATTATTCCGCAACCGTGCCCGAAATAGCGTTTGTGGCGGTCACGTGTAATTCGCCGAAACTTGAGTATTCCGAAGTTAAAACCGCAATTAAAACGGCGGCAAAGGTTACGGACGAAAAGATTATTTTAACGCTTATTTAATATGGAAAACTTAAAAAAGAAGTGTAAAGATTTGTGGGCGAAGTTAAAAACCGTCAAGCATATCGAGCTTGTCCTTGCTGTCGGGGCAATATGTATACTTGTGGTCGTTTACATATCCGTAACGCAGTTTACCGACAAAACGAGCGCGGTAACGCAGTCCGCGCCCTCGTTGCAAACCGCCGCAACGGGCGGCGATATAACGACGGAGGTTGAGAGCAAGTTAGAGGCGATTCTTTCGAAAATCGAGGGAGCAGGCGAGGTAAAAGTGATGATAACCTTTAAGTCAACGCCCGAAATCAAAACGGCTAACACGGTAAACGAACATACGGCGGGCGGCGCGACTGTGACGACCTTACAGCCGGTCTTTACAAACGGCTCCGTCGTTATTTTGGCGGAGGAAATGCCCGAAATAGAGGGCGTAATAGTTGTTGCCAAAGGCGGCGGCGATATGAAAACAAAACTGCGCATCATTCAAGCGTGTCAGGCGGTGTTAGACCTAAAAGGGAAAACAATTGAAGTTTTCCCTATGGGGTAAAACTTCAGTTCGGGGGTGAGCGGAGCAACAAGACAAATACAATATGTTAGAAAGAATAATAGTTTCGTTATCGTTTCTCTCCTCGAGCATCGTTTTCGCGCTGCATTTTTTGCGTGCGGTGCAGGGCAACGCCTACCGTGTGCCGTTCGGGATATCTAAAAAGGACGATGCCGTCATTTTGGGCGGCGGCGCAATTCAAGCGGCGTTCGGCATACTGCTGTCGTTTTTATCCTTGGATTCGGGCGGTAAAATCGCCGTTGCCTGCGGAACGGTCGTGCCGCTTTATATTGCCGGGCTTGTCTTGTACCTTTGCAAGCGGACAAAATTCAAGTTTACAAAGCGCGGCGCAAGAATTTTCACCGCCGTTTTGATATTGCTTACGGGCGGCACGGCGGCAAGCATTGTCACGGGT
>JAISKW010000118.1 GCA_031260775.1 Christensenellaceae bacterium | reverse complement strand
GTTCATTGGAGTTTATCTATAGTTTGGGTTGCCGTAATGTCGCTTTGGGTGTTCCCAAGTATGAAATGGAAGGATAACAAATTCAATTTTAACGACAACACAAGCGGCATTATCGCGCTTTTATACTTAGCACAAAGAGTCGCAAATGAACATCCTGAGATTAAAGACCGCTTGCTGTTTGTCTTTAGCGACAACGAGGAAGCCGGGGTTTTGGGTGCGAAAAAGTTATCGAAACGTTTGCTTGAAAAGCGCGGCACGGAAAAATTCAAAGACATTGTTCATCTTAATTTTGACTGCATCGGAGGTCGTGACGACAAGAACTTTTTAGCGACAAACAGTCTTGCGGGGCTTGAGGTTGCAAAGGAAATAGCAAGCGGCGCGGACGGTTACTTTACGGTTTTCCGCTTTCCCGTATTAAATATGGATTCTCACGCCTTCAAAAAACTGAAGTCCGTCAGTTTTTGCGCGGCGACTTCGCGTTTCGGCACAAAAAATTTGTTGGAATCCAAGGACATTCACACGAATAAGGACAACCTCTTAAACACCGAGCAACTTCAAAAACACGCCGATGCGGCGTATGCGTACCTTGTCAAAAAGGGAGAACAATAAATGGCACAAGAAACGGTAACGACAAACGCCGCCGATGCGGTACTAAGCCGCAAGGAAAGATTTTTCTTTTCCTTGGGCGATTTTAACTCCGGTTCGACCGGGCTTGTAACGGCAGTTTACGCGGTCTATTTGGTCGCAAACGGGCTGAAAATAAGCACCGCGGCGATTATAATAATGGTCGGCAAAATTTGGGGCGCGTTCGCCGAGCCGATTATCGGCACAATCAGCGACAATACGCGCTCGAATTTCGGACGGCGGCGACCCTTTATGGTGGCCGGAGGCGCGCTAATCGTATTTTCGTTCGCGTTGCTGTTTTTTCCGCTGTACTACCTTGACGGAGCGGCGTTCAAAATTTTAATTTACCTCACGGGTTACATTTTGTATATGTCAACGCTCACGCTTGCGCAGTGCCCCTATATCGCAATGGGCGCGGAAATCACCGCAAACCACGACGAGCGCAATAAAATGAACACACTGCGCACAATCGTTTCGTTTTTATCAAGCCTTTTATCTGCGGGTATCCCAATACTTTTAACCGAATCACTTAACGCAGGGAATGTGTCGGTCACAACATTTAGCCTTGTTATGATATTCGCTTTCGGCACGCTGTACGCCCTCCCCACAATTTTGGCGGCGGTATACTCGAAGGAGCGCGTGCCCGTCCCGCTTGAAAAATATAAATTTTCAATTAAAGAATTCTTTAGACCGCTTAAAGTAAAGGCGTTCCGCTTAACCGTAATAATGTATGTTTTAATAATGATTTGCGCCGACGTTGTGGGTGCGAACATCATTTATATGGCGGAGTACGGTATGAACATCGACTTCAGCGCGTTCAATATTTTGGCGGTTATGATGGCGGCTTTCGCATTTACAATACCCTTGCACAACAAGTTAATGGTCAAATTCTCAAAGGCGAAATTATACCGAATAGGGATACCGTTATACATAGTCGGGGCATACTTTTTGTGCTTTTACCCCGAAAATTGGAATCAATACGGGTTGTATTTGGTTGCGGTCGTAATAGGCGTAGGAATGTGCGGCGCGCAGAATATGCCGTGGTTTATTTTCCCCGACGTTACCGACATAGGCGAGCTTAAAAACGGCAGCGCGAACCCGGGCATTTACGGCGGCGTAATGACTTTCTCTTGTCAAATAATAACCGCTATCGCAATGGGGCTTGCCGGGGTCGCTTTGCAATTATCCGGCTTTGTTGAACCCGGCACCGATGCAAACGGCATTGTCGAAACGGTAATTCAGCCGCCCTCCGCCGTTCTCGGGCTTCGCTTAACGCTGTTCTTACCGATATTAATATTTGTCGGCGCGGCGTTTTTCGTTTCGATACGGCTAAAAATCAGCCCCGAAAGGAGCAAACTCGTTACGAAAATTCTGCATCTCCGGCGCGAAAACAAGCTTTCGGAGATGACTGCCGATGAAACCGCGGAGTATGAAAAAATTCAAAAGGAGTTGTATTAATGTCGGAATTAATTGAAAAATTATCGCAAGAACTTTGCGAAAACGACGGTTACAGAACCCGTCGCAGTCCTGCCTCAAAAGAAAAATTTGCCGAATTCGTTTCGGCGTTTATGACCGAGCGCGGCTACACGGGCGGCGCGGACGGCAATTTTGCCCTAAAAAAAGACGACGTAAATTTAGTTTACGGCGATGAAAAAACCGCAAAAATCATTCTCGGCGCGCATTACGACACCTCTAAAAACTCCGCAACGCTCCCCTCGTTTTTCGTAACGAACGGCGCGGGCATTGTCGCCGACGTGTTTTTGGGGCTGTTTTACCTCTTTTTGGCGTTCGGAGTAACTACGCTCCTCGCAGTCTATGCGGAGTGGTGGATTGCGCTGATTTGGTTCGTTTTAGGCTGTACGTGGGTCGGTTCGAACTTTTACCGCGACAACAAATTTAACTTTAACGATAACACAAGCGGTTGTATAACCCTGCTTGCCGTAGCGGACGAAATTGCAAAAAACTCCGCGGAACTCAAAGATTCCGTTTGTTTCGTGTTTTTTGACGGCGAAGAAACGGGCTTTCACGGTTCGAAGAGGTTCCATAAAAAGCTCAAGTCCTCATTACCGCCGGACGAATACAAAAAGAAAACTTTGTTGAATTTCGATTGCGTAGGCGGTCGCGACCCCGACTTCCATTTATATGTGAGCCGAGACGACGGCAAAGCCGTTGCGGAGCAAATTAAAGCCTTGGCCTCCGAAGCCGTAACGATAGTAAAATCGCCTCTTTTGCCAACCGACAGTCAAGCGTTCAAGGATATCGCCGCAGTTACTTTTATAAGAACTCACAAGGTCTTAATCAGACCTCTGACAAAATTAGACGGGGCGCATACGAAAAAGGATAATACAATTTCTCCTGCAAAAATTGCATCCGTTACCGCCGCCGCATTAGGTTATATCAAAAAGTTCGCCGCGCGCGAAAACAGTGATAAAATATTTTAATGGCAAAGAAGGATAAGTCCTTAGAGGCGGAGGACACAGAGTTTGTAGGCGCGGAGGACACGGAGTCGCTCAACCCAAACCGTAAACGGAAGCCCGTTTCGCTTAAAAACATCGTAGGCGAGGTTAAGCAATACAAGGTCTATGCTTTTCTTGCCCCTCTGATTATCGTATTCGAGGTTTTTATGGAGGTTTACATACCTCTTATGGTTATGCGTATCGTGGACGAGGGCATACCGTCGGGCGACACAAAGCAGATTTTTATACTCGCGGGCATCACGGTATTAATGGCTCTCGCTTCGATTATAACCGGTGTTTTGGCAGGAATTTTCGCCTCGAAAGCCGGTACCGGGCTCGCCGCAAATTTAAGGAATTCGCAGTTCAAAATCATTCAAAAATTCTCCTTTTACAATATCGACAAATTCGAAACCGGGAGCTTAATCACAAGGCTTACGACCGACGTTCAGTACATTCAAATGGCGTTTATGATGCTTCTGCGTATGGCGGTGCGCGCGCCGATTATGCTCATAATGTCCTTGACGTTCGCAATTTCCATTAACTGGCAGCTCGCGTTAATTTTCCTCGTCGGCTTGCCCGTAATTCTTGTAGGAATAATATTTTTGGCGCGGTTTGCGTTCCCGATGTTTTTCAAAATGTTCAAGGCGTTCGACAAAATGAACACCCGCGTTGAGGAAAACCTTGCGGCAATCAGGGTAGTTAAATCGTTTGTAAGAGAGGGCTACGAAACTCAGGAGTTCAGGGATTCCTCCGAAAGGGTTTTCAAAATTCACCGTAAAGCCGAAAGGCTAATGTCAACGGTTATGCCGCTGTTTTCGATGATAATTTACGCGACACTCGCACTCGTTTTGTGGTTCGGCGGCAACAAGGTCATCACAACCGAGATGACCGACGGCGAGCTTATGACGTTCTTGCAGTATGTAACAATGATATTGTTCTCGGTAGTCGGTCTTGCAATGGTTCTCGTGCAAATTATTATGAGCCGCGCCTCGGCGGAGCGCATTACCGAGGTGTTAAAGGAATCATCCGATATCACCGACGGCGACGCGGCGGAAACGGAAATCGCGGACGGCAGTATAAAATTCGATAACGTGTCTTTCGCATACAAAACGGGAAACCCCGATATGCCCGTTTTAAGGAACATCAATTTGGAAATAAACTCCGGTGAAACGGTAGGGATTATCGGCGCAACCGGCTCGTCAAAGACAACGCTCGTTTCTCTTATCGCAAGGCTCTACGATACGACGGCGGGAGAGGTTTTTGTCGGCGGCAAGCGCGTTACGGACTATAAACTGAAAGCCCTCCGCGACGGCGTGGGCGTTGTCCTGCAAAAGAACGTGCTGTTTAAGGGTACAATCGCCGAGAATTTAAGGTGGGGTAAGCCCGACGCGACCGATGAAGAAATTAAAAGTGCAGCGAAATTCGCGTGCGCCGATACTTTTATCGAAAGCTTCCCCGACGGGTATAATTCGGCGGTGCAGCAAGGCGGCTCGAACCTCTCGGGCGGACAAAAACAGAGGTTATGTATTGCAAGAACGCTACTTAAGTCACCCAAAATCATAATATTTGACGATTCAACATCTGCGGTAGATATGGCGACGGACGCGTATATCCGTAACGAAATCAAGAAAAATCTGTCGGATATGACGGTAATAGTAATTGCACAACGTATGTCCTCCGTAATGGATTCGGACAAAATTATCGTGTTAAACAACGGTGAAGTCGAGGCCGTAGGCACGCATGACGAGTTGCTTGCGCAGGACGGAACTTATAAGGCTATCTACAGCGAGCAGTATCAAAGCTACGCCGAACAAGGCTAAAAAGATTTTAATATTCCGCAAATATTTTCGCAAGCATTTTTAACGCCGCAGTCGGGCTTAGGCTCGTTGAACTTTTTTGCGATTTCCGTAAAGAGCCTGTCGGCAGTTAAATCCTCCTGTCTTAGAACCGAAACCCAGCCCTTTTTTGCGAAATATTCGGCGTTTTGAATTTGGTCACCGCGCGACGCGCCTTTCGGGAGCGGTATACATACGCACCGTTTATTCAAAGATGCCGCTTCGAACAGCGAATTACTCCCGCCGCGGCAAACAACAACGCTCGATAAGGCAAATAAATCGCCCATATTATCGGCGAATTTCAGCGGAAAATAGTTTTTTGAAGGGCTCGCTTCGTTGTCTTTGCCGATAATATGAATAACCGTAAAGCTTTCGGTGAGTTTCGGTAACGCCTCCGAAACGGCTTCATTAATAGCTTTTGCGCCCAAACTTCCGCCGAAAATAAGAACGACAGGCAGTTTAGGGCATGGCGTTGTGCCGAACGTATTAAACAGGAATATTTTTGCTTTTTCGCCGCTTCCGTTCAAAACGGAATTTCTTACCGGGCTGCCGACCTCCGTTGCGCCCTTTATGCTATCGAATGACGACAGGGTTTTTGCGGCGAACTTCGATATTATGCGGTTGGATAGACCGAGTGAAAAGTCGCTTTCGTGCGTTACCACGGGGATTTTAAGCTTGCGTGCGGCAAGACACGTCGGCAACGCGGCGAATCCGCCCTTGGAAAATACGACAGAAATTCCTTCGTTAACAAGAATATCCTTTGCCGCTTTGACCGCCGCGGCAAGTTTTTTCGGAATCTTGAAAGCGGAAAGCAGGTTACTGCGTACGAATTTCGGGGAGTCCAAACCAAAGAAAGGCAGATTGCCGGCGACCATATCTTTATCCATATCCGCGTGACTTCCGATAAAAATTATTTTCGAAAACGCTTCCTTAAGGTGCGGCACAAGAGCAAGCAGCGGCGTAATATGCCCGGCAGTTCCGCCTCCGGTAAGAGCGATTCTTCTAACGTCCGTATTCCCGACAGCGACAGGTGTTTCCATTATATTAGTATATGTTCGTAAATTCTTGACATGCATTTAACCGCGAGGTATCGCTCCTTCGCAGAATACAACACGTTTCGTCCTCCTCACAATACCCGTTTTATTTTGTCGGTTACTAATATATAATATAAGGGTAGTTTCTTGCGAAGGTTTTTTGTGTTGTGCAAGACAAGATTTGCGTTAATGGCAGAGCAAAATAATTCAACTGAAAAGGGGTTTAATCTCGCGGGTGCCCTCGGTGCGACCGACGCTACGGCGGTTATCGAGGGCGGCGATAAGGCGGAAAACTTCGGTAAAACCCTTCTTAGGCTTATAAGGTATCTAAAACCTCAGCTACCCTCGCTTCTTTTAATGATGCTTCTTGCCGCGATATCGGCATGGTTTTTAATATGGGTGCCCGATATTATGAAAAAGGTTACGAACACCCTTGTCGAAAGCCTACAGTTCTTTACCGATATCACCGAAAAGGGTAACAACAAGTTCCATACTTACATAACCCCCGTACTTTGGACTTGCGTCGCCCTCTATGTTTTGAACGCATTGTTTATGTTTATGAGCGGTCTTATTGCCGCCTCTATGAGCCAAAAAGTCGTCCGCCGTATGCGTTACGACGTCAAACACAAATTAGATAAAGTTCCCCTGTCGTATTTCGATGCAACCCCGACCGGCGACGTTCTCTCGCGCGTTACCAACGACATCGAAATGGTGTCCATAACCCTGCAGGAAAGCATTAACCAAATCATAAGCGGAGTAATGACCGTCATAGGCGTTTTTATAATGATGATGCGTATCGACGCGCTCCTTGCAGCCATCGCTCTAATTTCGCTTCCTCTTTTGTTCATAACGAGCCGTATTCTTATTAAGAGAGCGCAGCGAGAATTTTCGCGGCAGCAGTTTAAGATAGGACAGCTTAACGGACATATTGAAGAAATGTACACGGGTCACACCGTCGTTAAACTCTTTAACCGCGAGGACGAAAGCATTGTTGAGTACGAAAACATCAACAGCGAGCTTCTGAAAGCAACGCGCTCATCGCAGTTTTTGGCGGGTATTATTTTGCCGTCAATCAAGTTCATTAATAACCTGACTTACGTAATTATCTGCGTTATCGGCGGTATGAGGGCAGGGCAAGGCATAATTACAATCGGCGATATTCAGGCGTTACTGCAGTACACAAGGAACTTTGCACAACCAATAGAGCAGGTTTCGAACATCGCAAATACGATTCAAACGGCAATCGCCGCGGCTGAGCGCGTATTCCAAGTGTTTGACCTTGACGAAATGACAAGCGAGGAAGGCTGCTCGGAGGATGTTTCGGCGGTTGAGGGCAAGGTTGATATCGAGCATCTTGCATTCTCGTACGATAAAAACAAAGAGCTTATCCGCGATTTATCGCTAAATGTTGAGCAAGGACAGTCCATTGCAATCGTAGGGCCTACGGGTGCCGGCAAAACGACGCTTGTTAACCTGTTAATGCGCTTCTATGACCCCGATAAGGGCGTAATCAGCGTTGACGACACCGATATGCTCAAATATACCCGTTCGTCACTCCGCTCGCTTTACGGAATGGTTCTGCAAGATACATGGTTGTTTAACGGTTCGATTCGCGACAATATCGCCTACGGCAACCCCACGGCGACCTTTGAGGAAATCCAAGAAGCCGCTAAAAAAGCGTACGCGCACTCGTTTATTACGACGATGTCAACCGAGGTCAAGGACGAGGACGGCAACGTTGCAATTTTCAACGGCTACGATGCCGTGCTTAACGAGGATGCAAGCAACGTATCCGTCGGGCAAAAGCAGCTGCTGACTATCGCGCGTGCAATGCTTAAGTATCCGAAAATCGTTATTTTGGACGAAGCAACCTCATCGGTTGATACGCGTATCGAAAAGCATATTCAATCGGCAATGCTTGCAATGACGGAGGGTAAAACAAGTTTCGTTATCGCGCACAGACTTTCAACAATCAAATCGGCAAACGTAATTCTTGTAATGAACAAAGGCGACGTTGTCGAAATAGGTAACCACGATACGTTAATGGAGCAAAAAGGCTTCTATTACGAGCTTTACAATTCGCAGTTCGCCGGTCAGCAAGAGGGCGAGGATAAGTCCGAATTCGAGCAAACGTAACTAAGGAATGTACGACGATTACGACGACAATGACGATTACGGCTTTTTGAACCCCGACAATCAAGGAGTTTTTACCGAGCCTACGGATATGACGAGGTATTATGTTCCGCAGCGTCTGCAAGACCAACTTTTGCATAATTCCGCGGAGTCGTTGAACGGCGAAATTGAAAAGGCGAAATCATATAACGACGAAGCAATCCGCGAATACCTGATGCGTTTGCAAAGGAAAGCGGACGAAGATTCTATTTAAGGAACTTAAAGTATATGATAAAATAACCTATAAGCGCGTTTTTTTCGCGACGAATCGGCTGCGCTGTCAATGATATGAGTGTAAATAAGAGGTCAGTCGCACGGCGTTTGGTGCTAATCATAGCTTTAATAGCTTTAGTAACGACGCTTGCCGCGGTGACTACCGGCTATCTTATTTACTCCTCTCAAATCAAAAGGCAATACATAGAAATGGGCGAGATAATCGCCAAGGCCGCCGTAAACGTTGTCGGCGCGGAACGCGCTAAACGATACGATAAAACCCGTCTGGTTGATGAAGAATATACGGCAACGCTGCGTACTCTGCAAGCGATTTCCGACGACGCCCTTATCGACGCCCTATACATTCAAACTTATACCGAAGAAGGCTGTTATTTTATTTTTGAAACCGACGAAGCCTGCCTTTTAGGCGATTTTGACCCCTTTGACCCGAGCTATCCCGAATTCAAAAGACAAGTGCTTAACGGCGAGGATATCGAACCTATAATCAGCAGCACCGTATGGGGCTGGAGGCTTTCTATCTACGAGCCTATTAAGGACGAATACGGCACCGTCGTCGCTTATGTCGGCGCGGATTACGATATGCAAGACCTCGTAAATGCCCGCATAGCTTACGCCCTGATTTCATTAGGTATTACGCTTTTATTTGTAAGCGCGGCGGTCGCGTTCTCAATTTATCTTGTGAACAGGGAAATAATAGTTCCCGTAAAGCAGCTCACGAACGCCGTCGAGGGGTTTGTCGTTAAGCAGGAAAGCTCCGTCGCCTTGCCGTCCGAAACGTCAGCGTTGAATCTTAACATCACCACGGGCAACGAATTCCAACGCCTCTCCGACGGCATTAAGTCGATGGAGAAGAAAATATACGCTCATTTATTAAGCCTCAATGAGGCAACCGTAAAAGCCGAAACAGACTCCCTTACATCGCTTTGGAACCGTGAAACGTTTCAAAACAACGTTGAATTCTGTCTGCAAAAAAAGCCTAATCCCGATAGCTTAGACGCGTTTTTTATGCTTGACGTCGACTATTTCAAAAACGTAAACGACACCTACGGGCATATCGCCGGCGACGTCGTTTTAATTAAATGCGCCGCCGCATTAAAGGGAATACTTCGCGGAAGCGATTTTGCCGCGCGCCAAGGCGGTGACGAGTTTGTAATATTCCTTAAAGGCATCGGAAGTATCGCCGTCGCCGAGCAAAAAGCAGAGCAGATTAAAAGAGCGTTCAACGACATCGTTCCCGACGGCGGAGAGGAGCACGTTACGGCGAGTATCGGCATAGCCATAGCCCCCGCCGCAGGCAAAACCTACGAGGAACTGTATAACCGCGCCGATGCCGCGCTGTACAGGGCTAAAGAAACCGGTCGCGACCGCTATTTTATCGCAAGTTAGCCTATTGAGTGGACAAGGCAAATAATGTAATATATTAAAGGCAAGTTTCGGTATATTAAAAGATGAATTTTATTAATAAGATAGAGAAAAAGATACATGAGTCCGTTTCGCCGCTCATTAAGGTTTCTTTAGAAAACAAATGCGTACTTTTGGAAGGCGAGTTACCCTCTTGGGACGCAATCGTCACCGCGGGCACTCTCGCAGTCGATAAAAAACACTCCTTAGGTGTTATCAATAATATTAAGCTCACGGGCTTTGAGGACGTCATCCGTAAACCGGCGGTTGAGGACTCCTCTTTGGACGGCACAACCCCCGATATTTTGATTATCGGCGGCGGCGTTGTGGGTTGTTGTATCGCAAGAGAACTTTCGAAATACTCCTATAACACCATTCTTGTTGAAAAGGGCTACGACGTCGCATTGGCGGCATCCTCCCATAACGACGGCGACGTCCATGTCGGTATAGATTTACATAACGGAACCCAAAAACACCACTATAACGGGCGCGGAAACGCATTGTACGACGACCTTTGCAAGGAATTGGAAGTCAGTTTGCAAAGAACCGGTCACACAATAGTCTTTTATAAAAATTGGGAAGCCAAAATCATTTATCCCTTATTGAAGCTGCAATCGAAGCTTTTGGGGATTAAAGGCGTACGGTTCTCGCCGCCCGAGGAGTTCAAAACCCTCGAAACTGGCGCGCCGTCGTGGTCAAAAGGCGCGGCGTTTATGCCGAGCGGCGCGGAAGTTTCACCTTATAAATTAACCGTGGCTCTTGCCGAAAATGCGGCGGCCAACGGGGTAAAAATCAGTCTTAACACGATTGTTTCGGGAATGACTACCGAAAACGGCGCGATTACGGCGGTTCAAACAAACCGCGGAACAATCCGTCCGAAACTCGTAATTAACGCGGCGGGCGTTTTCGCCGACAAAATTGCCGATATGGCAGGCGACCGTACTTTTACAATCCATGCACGCAAAGGCACGAGCCTTATTTTGGATAAGAAATGCCAAGCGTACGCCGTAACGAGTATGACAAAATCTCCGTTCAGCAAATACGACGGCGAAGAAAAGCGCGTTGAGGATGCTAAAAAACACACAAAGGGCGGCGGTATAATTCATACGGTTGATAACAATGTTTTGATAGGGCCGTCAGCGACCGAAACGCCTTACCGTGAGGACACGACAACAAGCAAGGAAGAGCTTGACGAAATTTACAACAAGTTAAAGAAAATCTCCGAAAAGATGACCTACGGCGATGTAATTACATACTTTTCGGGAGTTCGCGCCCCTACTTATGAGGAGGATTTCGTTGTCCGCAAAGGGTTGTTCTGCAAAAACATAATCGAAACGGCGGGCATTCAATCTCCCGGCTTAACCGCCGCCCCCGCAATCGCGCAAGACGCTGCGGCGTGGAGTATCGAAATTCTCGGCAACGCAAAAAAGAACGAAGCGTACAACCCGAACCGTAAACATACGCCGCACCTTGCGGACTTATCGGTTGCGGAGCGCGACGAATATATAAAAAAGAATCCCGATTACGGCGAAATTGTCTGCCGTTGCGAGGAAATAAGCAAAGGTGAAATTTTGGACGCGTTAAACTCTCCGCTCCCCGTATATACTGTGGATGCGATAAAACGGCGCGTGCGCCCGGGCATGGGGCGGTGTCAAGGAGGGTTCTGCTCGCCGTTAATCGTAAAAATGCTTGCCGAAAAAGCGGGTACGCCGCTTGAAGGCATTGTTAAAGCCGAAACCGAAAGCACGATTTTATACGGCGCAACAAAGATTGGAGAGGAGGTCGGAAATGGCAAATAGTAATTATTTTGACGTTGCGGTAATCGGCGGCGGCCCTGCGGGAATTGCGGCGGCGACGGCTGCAAGCAAAGAGGGCGCAAGCGTATTCTTAATCGAGCGCGAGGCGCGTTTGGGCGGTATTCTGAAGCAATGTATCCATGACGGATTCGGGCTTATGCGCTTCGGCGAGAGGCTTTCCGGGCCGGAATATGCGGAACGGTATATAGATTTACTTAAGGAAACGGCTGTTGAGGTTTCGCTTTTAACTTTCGTTGCGGACATTAAAAAGGAAAACGGCGAATTCAAATTAACGCTTGTCACCCGTGCCGGAATGCGCGTTATTACTGCGCATTCGGTAGTTTTGGCAACGGGCTGCCGCGAGAGAACCGCAAAGCAGGTTTTAATCCAAGGCACGCGTCCGTCGGGGGTTTTCACCGCCGGCACGGCGCAGCATTTCGTCAATATTTTGGGCAATATGCCCTCTAAGAAGTGTGTAATTTTGGGCAGCGGCGACATCGGGCTGATTATGGCGCGCCGTTTAACGCTCGAGGGTGCAAAGGTTTTGGGCGTATTTGAGGTCAAAAGCACTCCGTCGGGGCTTACGCGTAACATCGCGCAATGCTTAACCGATTACGACATTCCGCTGCACTTGTCGCACACGATAACACGGGTTTTCGGCGAGGATAGATTGACGGCGGTTGAAACGGCACAGGTTGACGAAAAAATGAACGTAATTAAGGGCACGGAAAAAATAATCGAGTGCGATTCGCTGATATTGTCCGTAGGTCTTATACCCGAAAACGAGCTTGCCGAAAAATTGAATATTCCGCTTGACCGCAAAACCAAGGGCGCGGTCGTTGACCAAAATCTTATGACCGCTTGCGAAGGCGTGTACTCTTGCGGAAACGCTCTGCACGTTAACGACTTAGTCGATTATGTCAGCGAGGGCGCGGAACTTGCAGGCAAATACGCGGCGCAAAAACGCTCGGGCACGCCGAAGTATATAGACGTGCAATCAGATGCTTCCTTATTATATATAGTGCCGCAAAAGTTGAATATAAACTCCGATTTATCGCAAGTTAAGGTGTATTTCCGCTCGTCTTCTCCGGTGGACGGCGCGACATTACGCGTATCGGTTGACGATACCGAGGTGCTTGCAAAGCGGTATGCGCATCTTCGTCCGCCCGAAATGGAGAGCATTACGCTTGATTTATCTCAAGCGAAAAATGCCAAAGCGGTAAATCTTAAAATAGAGGTAAAAAAATAATGGCTGAATTTGTATGTATTGTATGCCCGAACGGTTGCTCGCTTGTCGCGAACAACGAAAACGGCGAACTTATTGTAACCGGCGCGCGCTGCCCTAAAGGTAAGGCGTATGCCGCAACCGAGTTAACTAACCCCACCCGTACCATCGCATCAACCGTCCGTACGGCTTTTGCTAACGCGCCGGTGCTGCCGGTTCGGACTGAAAGAGAAATTCCGAAAGGCAAAATCTTCGAGGTTATGGCGGCAATCAACGCGGTGACTGTCACAAAACGCATCGGTCGCGGCGACACCGTTATCGAAAACGTCCTC
>JAISKW010000094.1 GCA_031260775.1 Christensenellaceae bacterium | reverse complement strand
ATCCTCCGCAATGGTAGCGGCAGTGCCGTCCATGGCGTTCAAGCCTAAGCTTATGAACTCGTGATAGGTAAGCGCAGAGTACAATTTTGCATCCGAATGCTTTTTGGGGTCTTTGTCGTAAACGCCGTCCACATTTTTCGCGAGAAGGATAATATCAACGCCCATTTCCGCCGCGCGCAGCGATGCCGCCGTATCGGTTGTGAAGAACGGATTGCCCGTGCCCGCGCCGAAAATCACAATGCGGTGCATTGCAAGATGCTTTAGAGCTTTGCGGCAAATATAGGGCTCGGCAACCTCGGTGATGGTTAAAGCCGTTTGTACGCGCGTTTCCGCGCCGAGGCGTTCGAGCTCGTCTTGAAGGGCTAAGCAGTTCATTACGGTTGCGAGCATACCCATATGGTCGGCGGTTGCCCTGTCCATGTGCAGACCCTGCCGTCCGCGCCAGAAGTTCCCCGCGCCTATCACTACGCAAATTTCCGTTCCCGCTTCGTGGACTGAAATAATCTGTTTTGCAATGTTCCCTAAGATTTCCTGGTCGATACCGAACCCGTTTTTCCCCGCTAACGCCTCGCCCGAAAGCTTAATAAGCACCCGTTTATACATACCGTTAATTATTATATAACGAAAAGAGGATTCGTTTAATATATTAACTGACCGCTTCCTCCCGTTTTTCAGGTGTGACCGCAAGTGTTTTATTTGTCACCATGCTCGCAAGGGGCAGTGTTCAATCCTAAAACGAATGGATTCCGAGACTTCGCGCAGAATGACAACACTATTGCCGACGCCCCTTTTTATACTGCTCTTTTATAGTCTTGTTTTTCGTAGTATAATAAAAAATGTGTGATAACCGCACAGGGCAAGAAGGGTAATCTTTCCTGTTTTCTTGCGGCAAATTTATCAAAACGTGGCGAAAAAAGAGGCGGCAACTAATGATATCGGGCAACTTCAGGCAGAGGTTGCGGGTCTGAAAGCTTTTATCAAGGGACAAGAACGCTCCGCTCTTTTTGCAAATGAATTTTTGAACAACACGAGCGATATTGTTGCAATTTTAGACGTTGACCTCAAAATCGTTAATTGCTCGGCAAAGTTCATTGACGCTGTCGGAGCGGCTTCGCCTGCGGATATCTTAGGCAAGGCGTTCGTTTCCGAAATAGCTTTTGCGGACACAAAAAAATCGGCGGAACAGGTTTCGGAGTTCATTAAAACATCATTATCCTCGGGTAAGCCGTCGTTCTTCCGTGTTCGCGGAGGGTTTATCGAAAACGCAGTCCCGAGAGATTACAGCGTTAGTTGCATTCCCACAAAACTCCCCTCAAACGGCAAAACCACCGGCATAATCATAATATTCTCCGACATTACAAGCATCGAAACGGCAAGGAGAGAGGCGGAAGATAACTCCCGTGCAAAGTCCTCGTTTCTTGCAAATATGTCGCACGAAATCCGTACGCCGCTCAACGCGGTTATCGGAATGACTCAAATTGCGAAGTCCTCCAAGGACATTACGCGCAAGGAGTACTGCCTTGATAAAATTCAAGAGGCGTCGCTCCATTTATTGAACATAATCAACGATATTTTGGATATATCCAAAATCGAAGCGGACAAAATAGAGCTTTCGAACGCACCGTTTTCGCTTGAAAATCTGCTGCAAAAGGTCGCGGACTTGTCGCAAATCAAGGCGGATATCAAGCATCAAACGCTTATAGTGAACTTTGACGACAAATGTCCGGCGCATTTAATAGGCGACGAGCAACGCATTTCGCAGGTTGTGACGAACCTTCTTTCAAACGCGGTTAAGTTTACGACGCAAAACGGAGTGGTAAAGCTGCTTGTTTCGCTGGTTTCGAAGCAAAAAGAGGGCGATAGGTGCCGTATTAAGTTTGAAATTGAGGACTCGGGCATCGGAATGTCGCAAGACCAAATCGGCAAGTTGTTCCAAGCGTTCGCGCAAGCGGACACTTCGATTTCGCGCCGTTTCGGGGGCGCAGGGTTAGGATTGACCATTTCACAGCATCTTGCGCAAATAATGAACGGTTCGATTACCGTTGAAAGTCAGCTGGGAGTGGGCAGCCGTTTCACGTTCGAGTGCGAGTTGCAGGAGGACTTGCAGTATTCTAAGGATAAAGCGCAAAAGGTTTGCGACCTGTCGAAGGTAAAAATTTTAGCGGTTGACGACAGCGAAGACGTGCGGTTGTACTTCGAGGACCGCGGCGACAAGTTAGGATTTAATTGCATTACGGCGGACAGCGGCGAACAGGCACTTGAAATTATCGAGCAGGAAGAAAGCAGCCGTCCGTTCGATTTGATATTCCTTGACTGGCGTATGCCGGGTATGAGCGGCGTTGAGTTGGCACGGCAAATTTACAACAAGTACGGCAGCAATATAACGATAATTATGATTTCCGCCTACGAGTGGGGCGAAATTGCCGAGGAAGCAAAGGCGGCGGGCATCACCGACTTTTTACCTAAGCCGCTGTTTACATCCTCGCTTATCGACTGTATCGCGCAACATTTTTCACCCGAAGCCGCAGCCGTGGAAGAGTTGGAGATTTCCGAAAAAATCGTAACGGAGTATTCGGATAACTGCTTTGCGGGTAAGCGCGTATTGCTTGCGGAGGATATCGAAATCAACCGTGAAATTGCGGCGTCGCTGCTTGCCGACACGGGTATTGAAATTGATAATGCCGAAAACGGGGTGTTGTGTTACGATATGTTCTTAATGAACCCCGATAAGTACGACCTCATATTAATGGATATACACATGCCGTACCGCGACGGATATATGACGACAAAAATGCTCCGCGCGATAAAGAGTATTCCGAAAGCGAAAACTATACCGATAATCGCAATGACGGCAAACGTGTTTAAGGAGGACGTTGACCGTTGCCTCGCCGCCGGTATGAACGACCATATCGGCAAGCCTATCGACGTCGGTGAGTTACTGTATAAACTAAAGAAATATTTACTGTAAAAATGGAATATATAAACGAAAAAACAGGATTGCAACGCGCAATGGGCATGAAAAAGCTTTTTATTAAGTTTTTGAATATGTTCGCAGGGGAGAATTCGCAAAAGCAATTTGCCGACTTAGAGGCAGGCGTCGCGAGCGCGAAAACTCCGGAGGAGTGGGTCAATTGCGGAAATATCGCGCACGCAATTAAGGGAATAGCGGGAAACCTGTCGCTGGACCCGTTGTTTGAAATTTCGCAAACAATAATGGTCGAAATGCGTACCGGAGAGCCGCTAAAGAGCGAGCTTTGGGCGCAATATCAGGACGTGTTGGCTAATACGCGCACGGCAATAACAAACTATCTCGCCGCAAACGCATAAACCGAAGGTGTTTGGAATACCGGTATAAAGCAATCCGCAATATAAGCGGATTGCT
>JAISKW010000034.1 GCA_031260775.1 Christensenellaceae bacterium | reverse complement strand
ATCGAGCGCAAGGCGGAGTTCTTAAAAAAGCAAGGCAGCACCGAGGTTGTTGAAAAAATCATAACCGGCAAGGCGGCGTTCCGCTTGTACGACACGTTCGGCTTCCCCATTGAAGTCACCGAGGAAATCGCGCGCGAACGCGGCTACACCGTTGACCGTCTCGGCTACGAGGAAGAATACAAGGCGCATCAAGACCTCTCCCGCACCGCCAACGAGGGGCAGTTTAAGGGCGGTTTATCCTCCTACGGAAAAACCGAAACCAACTACCACACCGCCACTCACCTTTTGCACGCGGCTCTGTCCAAGACCCTCAACTCCGAGTGCAAGCAGTCGGGCAGCAACATCACTCCCGAAAGGATGCGGTTCGATTTCACTTTTGACCGCAAGCTAACCTCCGAAGAAGTTAAGACCGTTGAAGACCTCGTTAACGCGCAAATTGCCGCGGCTATCCCGGTAATTTTGTCCGAAACCAGCGTAAAAGATGCTAAAGACTCCGGCGCAATCGGCGTTTTTGACAGCAAGTACGGCGACGTCGTTAAGGTTTACACCATAGGCGGCTTTTCAAAAGAAATCTGCGGTGGCCCGCACGCCGCCAACACCGCCGACCTCGGGCATTTCCGCATTCTAAAAGAGGAGGCCTCCTCCGCCGGCGTTCGCCGCATCAAAGCAGTTTTGGAATAGAGTGTTTATTTGTGGGAATGAATCAAAACGGAAGTTTTGGTTGTATTAAATATGAAAAGGAAATCTTTAATTGTTGTCATATTGTTGCTTGCATTGTCGGTAACATTGTTAGGTTGTATTAAAACCTTTGACGGGTATGATGACGATGCAAAAATTGTATCATCTAATACGGCTGTTTTCAGCAGTCACGTATCCAACGATATTTTGGGCAAGTTGACGGATAAGTCGTCCAAATTCAACGGCGTACAGACAATCAAAAGCGTCACGGTTAAAGAGGACGGCGAATACACATTCAAAATGACCCTCAAAATTTCCGCCGGACGGTTCAAACTTGTGCTTGTTGATGATGCTCAAAATGTCTTTTTAATCACGGATAAAGATATTGACGGCGATAACGGCATTACCGTTAACGCCAAAGCCGGCACTTACCAAATAAGAATGGTCGGCGAGGACGCAAAATACGAGCTAACCTATCTCTACATTTAGTTCGTTTAACCAGGGAGCGGACAATTTGCGAGTAATTTTGTCGCCCTGCGCTAAGCCGCAGAGTCATCCTTATGATATATGGGTTCTGCGACTTCGCGCAGAATGACAAAGAAAATAAAAGCAAAAGAAAACAAGGCGCGTAATTGCGCCTTGTTGTGTATTATCCAAATCCCCCTAATATTCTTTCTTTCCCAAAAACGCCCCCCCCCGATGAGCTTTTCAAAAAAAAGGGGGGGAGGGGGAGGGTGGATTGCTTTTTCACTGAAAAGCATTTCCCCTCCCCTCCAAAATAAAACTCTCGCCACTACGCGCGCCGCACTATGCGCGACGGCGGTTTGCAACGACCATAATGGACACGATAATCAGCAGACCCGCAACGGCAACGCCGATATAGATTGCGAGCAAGTCCACGCGCCCTTTAACGATAACGTAGCCTTCCTGTACGAACGCGGTGACGTTTTCGTTGCCCGCATAGATAATTACGTACTTATAGGTTGCGGTTTTCACGCCGCTCGTGGTAGAAATACCGGTTGCGTTAATCATTCCGTCAACGGATGCCGCAGTAGCCGCTTTGCGTCCGATAAGCTTACCCGACTCGTCGTACCATTCGATGGTTAAGTTGTCGATTGAAATCCCAATCTCATAAGCTATTTTGAACATAATCTCTTCGGCGTACACCTCGGCGTTATCAACGGACTTAACCGTGACAGCGCGGGAAGGCGAAAGACTTTGAACGATATCCTTGCCGTAGTCAATACCGATTTGCCTCTTGAAAGCGTCAATAGGAATGGTTCCGGTTATAGTGTAGTAGCCCGTATCGTAGGGAATGAACGTCCACTTGTAAAGATATGCCGCCTCGCCGGAGCCGTCACGCAGGAGCTGATAATCGTTAAAGTAGAGCATACCGTCAAGCTTCTCGTAGAGAACCGTAATTTCAGGCAACCTGTTGCCGACTAAGTAACGCTTTTCTTCGATAGTGAACGCCCATGCACGGCCGTCGGACTCGGCTTTGAGTGTGTTCAAGCCGCCCTTAACGATGTATTCGGGAGCAATAAAGCCGGTGCCGTCGGCATTGCGGTAATCGCCTCTTTCGATAACGATTTTCGTGTTAATGATAACCGGATAGTAGTTCGAATCACCTAAATTGTTGGGTCGCGTGATACGGATTTGCAAAGAGTAGAGTCCGACGTTCTTATATAACGGCGCGACGGTAACAAAGGTATTGCCTCCGTCGGTGGAGTACTCGAAATTAACTCCGGCGGCGAGTCCGTCGGTATTAACCTGATATTGAACGGCAGTTCCGAAGTAATTGAAGGTGAGGTCCGGCGCGACGTTATCCTTGTTGATTGAGAAGCTCGCCTTGCGGATAACTATCTCGCGCTGTGCCTCTCCCTCGTGAAGAATGATGTAGTTGCCTTGGTCTCTGCCGGCAATTACAGCCGTGACCCTATATTTTGAAACCTCGATGGGCGCGCCGTCAAGAGACACCCACGAATACATGCCCGTTACAGAGTTCTGTTTCCAAATTTCGTAGGTGATAGTCGTTGAAACGTTGTCGCCTTGCGCAATATTCGACAGTGACGAAACTATCGAAATCTCCTCGCCGTTGTATTCCTTTTCGAACAAGCCCGACCAAACGAACTCGACGCCCATTTTGTGGATAACATAGCTTGCTCCTTGGAAGGTCAACTGATAGTTGTAGTTAGGTAAACCGTCGGGGTTTATGAACGACAGCGAGCCTTTAGAAATGATATAGGTTCCGGGCAAATAGTTACCCTCGCTGCCGATAAGCGCAGGACTACCGTACAGGCGGATTGTGTTAGTAATCTCCTTTGACAAACTGAACGAAAGGTCACCTGCGGTGTAGCTTGTGTCGCTCCCCGGGAATGCGGTAACGCCGTTTATAACAATCGGCTTTCCGTTGTAAACCTTTTCGCCCGCGCTTGCGTTGACCGTAATGCTTACGGGGATAATCCGGATAGTGCTGAACGTCTCGGAATCGCCGAAATAGTCGTTAGCAGACGCGGTATAAACGACCCTGACGTCGTACAAACCGCCGCTTGCAAGGATATTAACAGGCGGATTGAGGGTGTATTCCGTAGTGCCTTTAGCACGGTAATAGAAGGTGAAACCGTTGGGATTCCCTAATATTTTGTCGCCCAAACTCAATGTGAGGTTTGCCGAGGTAAGCGCTTTTCCTAAGCCGTCATAGGAAAAGATGTACTCCGTTGCGGTAAAGCTAAAGCTTAGCGGTACGCTTTCCTTGCGGAAGCGTTGCAACGCGGTAGCCGTAACTTCAGTCTGATAGTGCGTGTCGTAGTAGTGATAAACGGTTTCACCGTTAACAACCTCTTTGCCTATGATGCTGACTTCGATTTTCAAATCGTACGTGCCCGCACCGACTGAAACGCCGTCGGTAAGAACCTGCCAATCCGCATTAAGCGCGGCGTATTTGCGGTAAAATATGTTGTAGTCAACAAGGCTCGGGTCGATTGCGCCGTTTACGCCGTAAACGGTAATAAGCTTTTCAAAGACCTTCTCTTTGGTGACATTGTCATCCACCCCGAACGTGTAGATGCTTGACGAGATGCTGATAAGAGGCTTTGCCGGCTCGATAGTAAACCTTACCGGGCTCTGTGTGCTGTCATAAAGAAGCTCGTACTGGTTGCCGGTGTATCTGTCCTCCTTGTAGTTAGGGTTTGTAAAGGAAAGCGCACGTACGCCGATTTCATAAACGCCTACTTCAATAGGGTTGCCAGGGACTCCCGAAATCGGAATCCAAGGGTTAGGAGCCGCCAAGGGGTCATTTTTTGCGACACGGTAAGCATACTGAATAATCGTATTAGGAATACGTACGCCGGTTATGTCGTTTGCAACCGCCGTAGGAACGATTTTCGGTTCACCTTTATACGCAACTTTCAGTAAAGGGTTGCCGGAAAGCGCGTAATCGGGAGTCCGCTTTTCGATTTCAATAAAACCGTAGTAGGTGGTATCGAAGCCCGAACCGGACTTGTAATAATAGTATTTAACAAGAGGGTCGCTGCCATCTTTGTTGCCGTAGCAATCGGAATAGCCCTCATTCGTTTTTTGCCCTTCGATGTAAGTAAGGATAACAATGTACGAACCGCTATCAACAGGCATTGCCGAGAAGATATTCCCCGACGGATTGCCGTATTCATCAAGTCTACGGAAGGATATTGTGAAGTAACCGCCCATAGACGCGGCAAGGTCGAAGCCGACGAACGGTTGGTTCGATACGGTATTGAATATGTTGCCGATTGAAACGCCGTGTCCTCTGCCGTCGTAAGTGTAAGCGATATAATCCTGAATAACATCTCCCTCAATTGTCCTTTGTTTTACTTGATAAGAGGAAAGGTCGACGTAAACCTGGTCGAACACGTTAGCCTTTTCAATGGTAATAACTGCAAAGAACGTTTCCTCCGTCAGCTTGTAGTTAGGGTTGTTTGCCGCGCCTAAACCTTGCGGGTCAACCGTAACTTTGACGTCATATTGTCCTGCGCGCACGGGAGGGGTTGTCGTCCACTCTGCCGCAGCGGCGTCGCCGCTGTTCGCTAAACGGTATTGCACACTAACCGTGTAAAGGCTAAGCGTATCATCCGACAAACCTCCTATCGTGAAGTTCGTTCCCTCCGTTACGCTTACGGCATCTCCGTTGTAAACTATTTTTTCGGGGTCAGTTCCTTGGGTTATTACGAGCTTTGTCGGCAGAATTTCGAGCGTGCCTACCCATTGCTTGGACGCATTGTTTTCGACAAAAACCCAATGCCCGCCGCCTTCTTCGCCTACGTCAGGAATCCACATTTTAACGTCCTCGAAATGCCCGCCGCCTTCTTCGCCTTCATCCACAACCCATTCAGTTTCTCTTGTTATGTTATTCCAAACGTGACCGTCATCGGTACCGGGCACGTACCACGCATAAATGTCGTAAATTGCGCGTGCATTCGGCAAGGCGTCAATCGAGTTTAATTGAATAACAAGCGCAATGCTTCCGGTTAATTTATTAGTCTCCTTGCCCACAGCTTTAGCAACGCGCAAGACGTTCGTTCCGTTGTTGTACCCGACAAGATTTTTGAAAACGCCGTCATCGATTTCATACGACGCGCCATTAATATACAGACCGAATGCCGCTGCGCTTTGTTCACTTGCCGTATATTCACCGTACAATTTAAGATTATTACCGAGATGAGTAACACCGTCTTCGTCAATAATGTCGCGCGTAATCGGGTTATCATTGAGAACGATTCGGGCGGACGGCAATGCCGATTGGAAATCGGACGTTAAAATCCATTGCCCGTCATAACCTCCGTTAACGAACAGCATATTTTTGCAATACAAATAATTGTCAACGGTGGTGCCGGTTGTATAGGGGGAATAGCTGTTGGTTGCTGTAAGCGCGGCGCGGATATTGTTAACCCAAACGGATACAAGCCCGCTGTTGTCCAAAACCACATACATCAACACCGTGTCCGCCAATGAGTTGTGGACGGCAACGGGGAATACAAACGAACCGTTAGTCGTAACGAAGCAACCGTTTAGATAAGCCTGACTCGGAGCAATCGGGGCAACCGGCGGCACGGGTCTTTCAATATCCGATTTATCAACGGTATTATCATACACAACCAAAGCCGCAAGATAATCTTTGTAATCCTGACTTTCGATATAAGTCGCGTAAGCTGTCCCATAAGCGGCTTGAGCAGCTTTATATGTGTCATAAGCCGTTTTTAAGTTTTTAGCGTTTTGAATAAACGTTTCCGCAGACGCAACGCCGAACAAGTTCGCTATAACCTTTTGGTAATTAATTGCACCCGGTATGTCGGACGTATCTCCGAAGAACATTGAAAACGGTCTGTTTAAGCCTATAACCGCACT
>JAISKW010000173.1 GCA_031260775.1 Christensenellaceae bacterium | reverse complement strand
GAGAGGGATGCTAAGGGGGAGGACAGGATGTCCTCTCCCCTTGCTTTAATAGTGAGCGCGCGCCCGAAGGGCATGCAACGCGAAGCGTGCCGCGAGAACAGGGAGAGGAATCTGCATTTCAGAGAAACGTATTCTCCTTCCCCTCCCAAACCCACCCCCTCCTCTTGCAAAGCTTTTCGAAAAACATTCCCGCGGAAAAGTTTTTCAAAGGGGAGGGGTTCGGGGAGGGGAATCGCTTTTCTAAAAAAGCGTTCCCCCTCCCCGAAAGAATCCACATTAGATAAGCTTTGCAAGAGGTGGGGGGGAGGCGCCCTTTTTCTTATTTTGTCACCCTACGCGGGGTCGTAGGGTCAAATCTTCTTTCCAAATCCGAGAGCGGCGGCGGAAAGGGCGATTGCGATTGCCGAAACATTATGTAAAAGCGCGCCGATAACGGGTTCGATAAGCCCCAAAATTGAAAGAATAATAGCCGTGACGTTTATTGATAGCGCGAAAAAGATATTGAACAGTATCGTTTTTTGCGTGCGGCGCGCGAGGGTTATAAGCTTAGGAATTGCCGAAAGCTTTGGCGATAAAAGGCAACAATCGGCGACTTCCGAAGCGACAGAGGACGAGAATTCGCCGACGCTCACCGCAACCGAGGCGACCGACAGGGCGGGGGCGTCGTTTACACCGTCGCCGAGCATCATTGTGACGGCAGGCTTTTTGCCGACCGTGTTGTTTGCCGCGCAGTCCGTTAAAATCTTTGCTTTGTCTAAAGGAAGGAGCGAAGCATAAGCTTTGTCAATCCCGACAGCCGCGGCAACGGCGTTTGCCTGCGCCTCATTGTCGCCCGTTAGCATTGCGGTCGTTATTTTTAACGCCTTTAACGAAGCAATAGCTTCCTTTGCATCGGGGCGGATTTTATCGTCAAAAAGAAGCGTTCCGCACAAAACGTTATCGATATAAACGTCGCTTGCCGTTGCCGCCTCAAGAGCTTTTTCCGATTTCGAAATGCGGATATTTTTACCGTCAACAACGCCCGAAAGAGATTTTCCGCCGTCACTTACAAAATCTTTTGTTTCGTAAATACCCCCCTCATTTGCATCCAAAACCGCTTTCGCCAGAGGGTGAGAGGAGAGCGATTCAACCGAAGCGGCATATTTCAGCAGTGCCGGTTCCGAAACCGCGGAATGCAAAACAACGGACTTTAGGTACGGTTCCCCCACAGTTACGGTGCCCGTTTTGTCAAAAAACATTGTATTGACAGAGGATAGAACCTGAAAGGCTTTGCCGTTTTTAACTAAAACTCCGCTTTTTGAGGCGTTGCCTATAGCCGCCGAAATGGCGGCAGGGGTTGCGAGGGTTAAAGCGCAAGGGCACGCGACGATGAGAACCGTAAGCGCGCGCGAAACGGCGTCCGTTACGGTTGCGTTGAGGGCGAAAAGCGAAATAATAAAGGTAAATGCGGCAACGCCTATTGCCGACGGAACAACGTAAGCGGCGATTTTGTCGGCGGTTTTTTCGATAGGCGCGCGGTGCTTTTGGGCGTCGCCCACGAAGGCGGTGATTTTTGAAAACACGCTGTCGCGGCTTTCGGCGGTCGCCCTGAAATCGAACGCGGAGGAGGTGTTTATTGTTCCTGCGAAAACCTTGTCGCCGACGGTTTTATCGCGCGGCAGGGGTTCTCCGGTCAGGGTGCTTTCGTTCAAAACGCCGCTGCCCGATACAATTTCGCCGTCGGTCGGGACGTTGTCGCCGGTAAAAACGCCCAAGATGTCACCTTTTTTAACGGTTTCGCACGGGACAATTTCGTAGCCGTTTACGGTTTTAAGCCGCGCGGTTACGGGCTTTTTGGCAAGGAGGGATGCAAGCCGCTTGTGCGAGCGCGAAACGGTGTACGCCTCGAGCATCTCACCGGCGAACATCAAAAATACAACCTCTCCCGAGGCGAAAAGAAACGAATCGGAGTGTCCGTCCTCTCCCTTCATAACGCCGAAAGCCGAAAGGAACGCCGCAACTACCCCGGCTATAAGGGCAACGGCTACAAGGAACGAGCTGTTGATTTTTTTGTGCTCTAACCCCTCATAAGCTTCTTTAAGGATAAACGCGCCGCAAAGGATTATTGCAACCCAAGACGGGTCAAGAAGAGTCTGTACGCCGACGGGCTTGAGCGTTAAATTTAAGATAAACCCGACTATTAAAGAGGTAAGAGAGGTTAAGAAAATGATGATATCCCTCTTTTTACCGCCCTCCGACTCGGTATGCTCGCAACCGCAACCGCAGGAACCGTGTTCATCTTCATCGTGACGGCAACCGCAGGAATCGCGGTCGTCATTCCCGTGTTCGCAACCGCAGGAATCGCGGTCGTCATTCCCGTGTTCGCAACCGCAGGAACCGTGTTCTTCGTCTTCGTGTCGGCAACCGCAGGAATCACGGTCGTCATTCCCGTGTTCGCAACCGCAGGAACCGTGTTCTTCTTCATCGTGACGGCAACCGCAGTGTTCGTTATTATTACGTAGTTTATTCTCGTCCATACAATATACCCCGTGGGGTATATTTATATGATATAGCAGAAGCTAATATGTGTAAAGAGGGGAGAGGACAAGGGTGGCGGACAATCGCGTTGTCATTCTGCGCGAAGTCGCAGAACCCATACCATATAAGTGATTGGACTCTGCCTCTTGCGCGCAGGGTGACAAAAAACGCCGATGCCCAAAAACTAAAGATTGATTTCTTTAGGGAAGTTTCGTTTTGTCACACGCAAGCGACAAGAACTTCGGTATCCGTTTGAGTCGCAGTAATTGTGACTTGCGCGCCGTAGGGAACAAAATACGTGTCGCCCTTTTGCGCTTTTGAAACGTATCCGTTCGAGAGGAGCTCCGCCTCGCCGGCTAAAAAGGTGAGTGAAAGGAATGAAGAAAACCCCTTTGTATCAAAAGATATGCTCTCCCGATTGTTTGAAAAAAAGTGCCGGCGGAGTCTGAAATAGTTACAGTTAATCAACTCCGAAGTTTTTTCCGCCGCAACGGTCCCCGTGAATTTTTCGGTATTTATTACTTGCAGTGCCTTATCGAGGTGCAATTCCCTTTCTTTGCCGCTTTTGTCAACCCTTTTATAGTCGTAAAGACGGTAGGTTATCGTGCTGTTTTCCTGCACTTCGTACACTGTAACGCCCGAAAGCAGCGCGTGGACGGTTCCTGCGGGGACGAAAAAGAAATCGCCTTTTTTTACGGGGATGCGGTTCAAAAGTCCGCAAATCGTGCCGTTTTCGGCGGCGGTTTTCACTTCGTCTTTCGAAACTTTTTTGTTAAAGCCCAAGAAAATTGACGCGCCTTCATTGCAATCGGCGATGTACCATGCCTCGGTTTTGCCGAACTGCCCCTCGTGCATAAGCGCGAATCCGTCGGAAGGATGCACCTGCACCGACAAATCGTCGCATGCGTCAATGAGCTTAATCAGCAACGGGAAAAACGGAAACCGTTTGCAATTTCCGCCTAATACGCCGTCGTTTTCCTTGATGTATTGCGACAAAAACTTCCCTTTGTTTTCGCCCTCGGCAATAAAGCTCTCCGACAACGGCACGCACGATAACTCGAAACTTTCGGCAACCTTAACAAAGCTTTCGGGAGGCTTTTTGTTCCATTCAGTTTTTAATTTGTCGCCTCCCCAAATGTATTCTTTTAAGGACGGCGTCAGCTTTTCGGCGTGAAGCATAGTTAATTGTTTGCGGTTTTAATCCTGTCCAAAAAGGCAACAACCTCTTTAAGACAAGGCGGAGTTCCCTCACGGTAGGGGATGAGGTGCGAGCAATGCCCGTCCTTATTCTTGTCGGCGACGTACACGCCGAAGGTGATGTTTTGAGCGGCAAACGCCTCTTTAGCCGACTCGATTTGACCGCCGCATATCGGGTCTTGCACGGCGGCAACCATAAACGTTTCGGGGAAATCGGGCGTTAAGTAGGGGAGAACGCTGACGGTATCTATGTACTCGAACTCGTCAAAATTGAGTTTTCCGTCGGCGCGCAAGGGCAGCTTGAACATAAGCCGTCCTATGTCCGCCGTCATTCCGAGCGGAACCGGGAGGGAAAGACACTTAAGAAGGTCAAACGGCGTGCAAAAGGAGAGGAACGCAATGGGCTTTTGCCCGGTATATTCGGGGAGGTTAAGACGGGTGCGGAGCGACTCGTTGAGAGTAGCTGCGAGAGCCTGCGCGGCGTAAAAGCCGCCGGCGGAGTCGCCTGAGATGACGATACGGGATAAATCCATATCGAATTGAGCCTTAAATCGTTCTTTGAGGGAGGGGAGGAAATTCATTGCCGTGAGGGTATCGGTAGTGGCATCGGGGTAGCTCCCTTTGGGAGGCAAGCGGTAGTTTGTGTTGACGACGACCCAGCCTTTCGAGGCAAAAAAGCGGGCGATGCCGCTCCTGTATTTTTTGTCGCCGGCAACGAAGCCGCCGCCGTGGACGTTGACGATGACGGGCAGGGGTTTGTCGCTGAATTTCGGGAAATAAACGTCTTGTTCGGTGTGTTTGCCAAACTCCCCCGATTGAATTCCGCAAACCCTTGTGACGTCTTTGTACCGTTTGTAGTTGCGCTTTGGGTGCGCTGTCATGTTCCCGAAGGAAAAAAAGAACTTAGCAATGTGCATGTTTATCTTATTATACGCTATATCGTCATTTTCTTACAGTCTTTTTCCCGTCAAGAAAGCATATACTGCCGCTCGCGCTTTACTTTGGTGCCTAAATAGTATAACATTTTAGGTAATGATAACAAAGGATATGTTAGTCGTGCAGGCTCTGCAGCTCGGCGACGAGGACAAGTTGGCGGAAATCTTAGCAAGCTTCGGAATGGAATGCTTACATTGCATTATTGCGCACGGCGAATCAATCGAACGCGCCGCGCTCGTTCACGGCATCGACCCCGACGAGTTAATAAACGCGCTTAATGCCGCAATAGCAAAATAGCACCGTATGCTTAATTTTGAATATCAAAACGCATGCGAAATCGTTTTCGGCGAGCGTTCCGAAGCGGAAATTGCCGTGCGCATTAAAAAGCTCGGCTCGAAAAAAGTTCTTGTTCTTTTCGGCGGAAGTTCCGCAAGAAAAAGCGGTTTAATCGACCGCATTTTTGTTTCTCTTAAAGCTTTAAGTATTTCTTATGTATCCTTAGGCGGAGTGCGTGCAAACCCGAGTAAAGCTCTTCTTCTTGAAGGCGTTGCCCTTGCAAAAGCCGAAAAGGTTGATTTTGTCCTTGCCGTAGGCGGAGGAAGCACTATCGATACGGCAAAGGGCATTGCTGTCGGCGCAAAAACGGCGGACGTTTGGAAGTTCTATACGAAAGGCAAGGCAATAACAAAAGCATTGCCCGTCGGAGCGGTTTTAACCATCCCCGCCGCCGGGAGTGAATGCTCCACGGCAAGCGTTATCCGAGACGAAAACAGCGGATTGAAGTACTGCGTCGGTTCGGAGTTAATCCGTCCGAAATTCGCTTTTATCAACCCCGCGCTCTGCGCTACGCTTCCGAACGAGCAGGTAGCAAACGGCATAAGCGACATTTTAGCGCACTTGCTTGAAAGATATTTTTCGCCGCAAACGAATGTTACAGTAACCGATAAGCTGATTACGGGAGCCATACAAGCGGTTTTTGCAATCGGCAAGTCCGTCCGTGATAACCCTTCGGACTATGACCTTATGAGCGAGCTTTGCTTAGCCGGCACTATCGCGCATAACGATATGTTGGATATGGGAAGACCCGAGCAGGACTGGGGAAGCCACCAAATCGAAAACGCTCTTTTAAGCGGCGTATGCGACATTGCGCACGGCGAGGGGCTTGCAATTATTTTCCCCGCATGGTTAAAGCTTGTAGCGGTTAAAAAGCCGGGGAAAATACTGCAGTTCGCCGAAGAGGTTATGCTCGTTACGGACGGTGCGCATTGTGAAAAAATTGCCGCCGCAATTGCAAAGCTTGAGTATTTTTACAAAAGTATCGGACTTGAAACGACTTTATCGGGAATGAATATCCCTCTTGAAAAGGTAAAGAACGCAGCCGCAGCAATAAATAATTCGAAATCCGCAGTCGGCGGATACGGTTTATTGAATAAAAAGGAAATCCTTAAACTATTAGAACTTGCGGAGTAGTCCGTAGGAAAAGGGCGCAATAGTACGCGCCCTTTGTGTATCACCTAAATATCCGTTCTAATTTCTTTTCGGAAAACATTCCCCTGAACCAGCTTTTCAAAGGGGAGGGGTTCGGGGAGGGGAATCGCTTTTCTCAGAAAAGCGTTCCCCTGTTCTCGCGGCACGCTTCGCGTTGCATGCCCTTCGGGCGCGCGCTCACTATTAAAGCAAGGGGGAGGACATCCTGTCCTCCCCCTTAGCATCCCTCTCCCTTTCATATTGTGTTTCCCACTCCAAAGAACTCACAAAAATGCAGATTCCTCATCGCGCGCTTTAATTTCGGCAAGAGCAACGGCGTATTCCTTATCGTTGAACTTGTAGAAGAGCATAGGCACGAGCTGAAGGACGTAGCCGAACGCGCTTAGAATTGTCATACAGAAGAAGATATCGTGGATAAACGAGCCGTATTCGCTTTGCATAAGCGGCTGTTTGGCGTCTACGATTGCCTGCATTGCCTCGGGGCGGTAGTTCAATATGCCGAGAATCATAATAGGCAATACGATTGTAACGGCGGAGAAAACCGAAACTATCATATTTTTCATAGCAAATATCGCGCCTTCCGCACGCTTGCCGGTTTTCCATTGAGTGTACTCAACGTTTTCGGTGGTGAACGAGGACATCAGTACCGCCGCAATGCCGACGGGGAAGTTCGTAAAGAATCTGAACGCCGCAAAAAGGAAAATATTTTCGTATCCGATAAAATACGCCGCAACGTTGGCGACTATTCCGAAAAGACTCGATGCAATAAACAGCGTCTTTTTGGACATATATTTCAGAAAAAACGGCACGAGAGCCATTGAGAGCATATATGCGAATCCGCTTAAAATGGACAACGCGGGGAACAGTATCGCGAGGTTGCCCACGCCGCCGAAGTTAATTGTATCAACATACGCCCATTTCGAGAAATAGCCGATAAAGCCGCCCGTAAGGTTGGCTAAGGGTAACATAATCGAGGAAATTACGACCAAAAGCAGCGGCTTATTTTTAACGACAAACTTAATGCTTTCAAGGTATTTCTCTTTTTTATTGGGGATAACGACCTTTTCCTTAATCTTGTTAAAGGTCAAAAATATGAGTAACGCCGAGGGGAGAGTAAAGGCGATTGCCGAAATAAAGTAGCCTAATTTATCGTTGCCGCTGCCGCGCGCGACAAGGTCGGCAATAAGGAAAAACAAAAGACTCGGCAAAATACTTCCCATAGAGCCGAGCGTTGAGCTGTACGAAATCGCTTTGGTTCTCTTGACGGTATCGGGGAATGCGAGGGGCATAAGACCCGACATAGGGAGGTAGAAAAACACGTTCGCCACGGTGTAAATCATAAAGGTGGCGGTCAGGAAGATGATATCGCCGTTGGTGCCTAAATTGACGGGCAGGAACATAAGTATCGTCGCGGCGACAAGAGGCACGGTTGCAAACAAAATATAAGGACGGCATTTGCCCCATTTCGTGTTAGTTCTGTCGACAAGATAGCCCGAAAACGGATTTGCAAGAGCCTCCGCTATTTTCGCACCGAGCATAATAAACGCAGTAGTCCACGCCGTCAAGTGCCAAACGTCGGTGAACAGAATGTTAACGCCGGTAGAAACCGCGCTCCCGAGCATCGTCTGCCCGAAAACCAACAAGCTGAACGCTATTACCTCGTTCCCTTTCAACCCGAGCAACCGCTCCTTTAATGTGACTTTCATAACAATGTGTTATCGTTACTATTATAGCAGAGAGTGTATTTGAAAATTATACGGAAATTTAACGGCGAAAATCCCGCGACTTCCGCAACGGAAGTCGCTTTTTGGAATTTGCTCCTTTGACAAATTTTTACAAAACCCGTATTGTTTCGGACTTGTCTGCATATTATCATTTTACAATGGAAAACAAAGATTTTTCTTCCGCTGATACCGGCAGCAAAGAATATCCTCACGCTAAAGAAGCGAGAAGTTTCATAAAGCGTATCATCGACACCCACGGGCCAAGGCTTCCGGGGAGTCAAGAGGAATGGGATGCGGTTACCGAAATCAAAACCGATTTCGAAAAGGCAACCGGCTCGGATTGTGCCAGAGAGGAGTTCACTGTCCATCCTAACGCCTCTATCGGCGCGATTCCTTACTGCGGATACGCGGGGATTCTTGCAACCGCGGTGTATTTTGTAAACGAATGGGCTGCATTTGCAATGTTTATTGCAATTACAACATTCGCTATCGCGCAAATTTTCTTTTACCGTAACTGGTTCAACTTCTTATTTCCTAAGGCAAAGTCATCGAACCTCTATTCCTCGATAGACGGCGGCGATAAAATTGACTACACCATAGTCTTCAGCGCGCACCCCGACACGTCGTGGAACTGGAACTTAGCCCTAAAAAAACCTACACTGATGATTGTTAAACTCCTTTTCGGCGTTGCCGGATTGTTCGTAATGGACGCCCTTGCTCTCGCACGCGGCATTACGGGACACGGGATTTCCCAATTATATACGTTCGGCTCGGCGTGGGATTATATCTTTTTTATCGTTCCTATCGTGTTCTTCCCCGGGTTCCTTTGGATTTCAAACTACCTTTCCCACGACAAAAAAATCGCAAGCCCCGGCGCAATGGACAACCTGTCGGGCATTGCAATGTGCCTTGCTATGGCTAATTATTACCGCGAAAACCCCGAAAAACTCCCGAAAAATTGCCGCATCACCATTGCCGCAATGGGCAGCGAGGAGGCGGGACTTAAGGGCAGCGAGGCTTTTATGAAAGCGCACGCAGGCGATAAGGAAATGCTTATTAACCCCTATTTCCTTAACCTTGACAGCTTCCGCGACGACGAGCATTTCGGTTGCGTCAAGGGAGATATTTGGCAGTTGACACACTTTACCGACGAATTGTTGGATATGGCGGCGGCTTCTATGACCGAAATCGGCGTTAAACCGCATTTCATTTACAACCCCGTAGGCGGTTGCGACAGCACTCCTATCGTGCGTAAGGGATACAAAACCATAACCCTTTGCGCGCAAAACCCCACGGCGACAACCTACTACCACACCAAAAACGACAGGGAGGAAGACCTTTCGGACTTCTCTCTTGAAAAAGCCTACGAGCTGCTCCTCAACCTTTCGGACAAGATACACAAAATCGAAGCGGACGGCAAGGGCTTATACAAATAAGGACGTATTCAACCGTGTTGTCATTCTGCGCGAAGTTGCAGAACCCATACCCTATAGAAACCTCCGCGCAGGGTGACAAAATAGTGCACGGATTGTCCGCACCTTATAAGTAACCTATACTTAAAAAATGATTATCGCATTAGGGAACGACCACGGCGCGTTAAATTTGCGCGCGTCGGTTATCGGGGCTATTAAAGACCTCGGGCACACATTACTTGATTTCGGCACGGATACGGACG
>JAISKW010000085.1 GCA_031260775.1 Christensenellaceae bacterium | reverse complement strand
ATAACTTCAGCAACAAACACACGGTTGTTGACGGCGCAAACGACAATTTGTCCGCAAACTTCACGGCGACATCCGTTTTGAAAACAATGCAGGAGCAGGGCATCGAGTTCGAAAATACCGAGGTTTGCGCTTTAATGGCAGGCAGCGAGGAAGCGGGCTTGCGCGGAGCTTATGCGTTCTCGAAAGCTCACGCAGAGGAAATTAAAAACTCCGGCATCGAAACCGTGTTCGTCGTTTTGGAAACGCTTAAAGAGTCGGATAAACTCGGAGTTTACGACAAGGATATGTGCGCAACCGTCGCAACGAACTTGGAAGTATGTGACCTTGTGCAGCGTGCGGCTGTCGAAGTCGGCGCGATTAAAGAGGGGAGCAAGTACCAATTTGTAGGAATAGGCGCGACCGACGCCGCGGCTTTCAGCCAATACGGACTCAAGGCGACGTGCCTTGCCGGGCTTGACCATAAACTGCGCGACTACTATCACACACGTAAAGATACCGTCGGCAATACCAGCCCCGAGTGTATCGAGCTTGCTTACAAAACATGTATGCGTACCTTGGAAATTTTCGATAAAGAAGGTTTGAAAAAATAACCGACTTTCTAATCAATTACGATTTAATAACAATAAAGAGCGTAGCGATACGCTCTTTTTAATTTTGTCACCCTTCTTTCTTACCAAAACGAGGGAGCGGACAAGCTCACCGTCATTCTGCGCGGAACGGCAAAGCATTAAACAATGCCGCGAGTTTATCGGCGGACTTTACGCCATAAGACTCCTCTACGCCGGTCATCAAATCAATAATTTCGGGGTCTGCCGGAGCGATTAACCCCAAAACATTTTCGGGCGTTATTCCTCCCGCCAAAATTACGGGGCAACTTACGGCGGCTTTGAGCTGCAAAAAAGCGTTAACGTCCGCGCTTCCGCCTTTTTTGGCGTTTTCGGGAGTGCGCGGGTCAAACAACAGCGCGGAAACGCCGAGTTTATCGAACTCTTGCGCCGTTTCGATGAGATTTTCGGTGTTCGGAAAAAGTGTTTTAATAAGCAAAATTCCGCTCGGTGAGAGGGTTTCTTTTAACCGTTTTGTAGTTTCGAGCGATTCGCCGTCGTGCAATTGGATATAATCGGGTTTCAAAAACAAGGCGAGCGATACAATTTTTTCGTAGTCACCGCCGGTTACGATGCACGTCTTTTTGTCTTTCGGCACGGCTTCGATTAACGGCTTCGCTTCGGCGCGTGTGAGATTCCACGGCACCGGGTGCGGATATTCCGCTACAAAGCCCAAAATATCCGTGCCGTATTCCGCGCAAAGTTTAACGTCCTCCGCTCTCATTATTCCGCATATTTTTACGCGCGGTCGCTTATTTTTCAAGATAGCCTCCGTTAAGCGTTTTATACCCCTCAGCAACGTCGCGGCTTTGCCAAATAGCCGTGCCGACGAGCGCGGCATCCGCGCCGGCGGCGCGTACCGAAAGAACGTTTTCGCGCGTGAAAATGCCGCTTTCGGATACCTTAACCGCGTTTTTGTTTACCTTTTGCAGAAGATTTATCGAATGCGCAACTCCTCCGCCATCAACCTCAAAAGAGGTAATATCGCGGTTGTTTACACCGATTAATGCGGCGTTCAGTTTGTTTGCAACTGCTATTTCGGAAAGTAAATGCGCCTCAACGAACGGTTCGATGCCGTGTTTCAACGCCGCTTCGTAAAGTGTTTGCAATAGCGATTCGGACAAATTTGCGCAAATTAAAAGGACTGCCGACGCGCCGATATCGACCGACCGTTTAATTTCGTCCTCGGTTGTTATGAAGTCTTTGCGTAAGAGCGGCACTTTTGCGGCATTTCTTATGCTTTCAAACAGCGGTATACTCCCCCCGAACCGTTCGAATTCGGTTACAACCGAAAGTACCGGCGCACCCGCGGCGACCAACGCCGCCGCCGATTCGATAGGGTTACGCCCCCGAAAAAGGTCGCCCTCCTTAGGAGAGCGGCTTTTTATGTCGGGTATTACGGCGATTCCGCATTGCGTACTCGCCGCGAGTATTGCTTTTGAAAAGCTATTTTGCACCATTCCGTTTTCGGGCGAAGCAAGACGTCACCCCTGCAATTATCTTATTTTTTGAAACTGTTCGACAGCGTGCGGAGCTCGTCCAATTTCTTTGCAGCCTTTCCGCTGTCGATAATTTCGGCGGCGAGTTTAATTCCGCTTTGGAAGTCCTCGGCCTTTCCGCCTACGATTAACGCGCCGGCGGCGTTTAGGATAATGGCGTTGCGGCGCGCATCGGTGATAGCACCGGCGAAAACTCCGTTGATTGTCGCCGCGTTCACATCCGGCGTACCGGTTTTAATTTCTTCGAGCGTGCAACGCTTCATACCGAAGTCCTCGGGGGCAATTTCGAAGGTCGTAACCACGCCGTCCTTTAATTTGTTGATGCGCGTTTTGCCTAAAAGCGATATTTCGTCCAGCCCGTCAAGCCCGTGTACGAACATTGCATTCGTGTAGCCTAATTCTTTAGCAACGTAGGTTACGGTATCCAAAAGCTCGGGTTTGTATACACCTAAGAGGTGCCTTGGTGCAAACGCGGGGTTTATCAACGGCCCGATTATGGAGTAGAAAATCGTCTTGATACCTAAGTCCTGCTCGGGGGGTAATACCTTGCACATTACCGGGTGAAAAAGCGGCGCGTAAAGGAATGCAATGCCGATTTCCTCAATCATTTTTTCGGCTTCCGCGGGTTGTAAATTAATGTAAACGCCCAACGCTTCTAAGACGTCCGCACTGCCCGACAGGCTCGCTATGGAGCGGCTGCCGTGTTTTGCAACGGGGATACCCGCCGCCGCCGCGACAATTGCCGTCGCCGTTGAGATGTTAAAGGTAGAAAGTCCGCCTCCCGTGCCGCAGGTGTCCATCGTTTCCGCCGCCACTTTCGGCTTGAGCGGTACGCAGTTGTCGCGCATTGCTTTTGCAATGTACGCCGTCTCCTTAAGCGACGCGCCTTTCATTAACAGGGCTACTTGGAACCCCGCGATTTGAATATCGCTCACGTCGCCGCTGTTGATTGCACCTATTAATTCGTTGACCTCAGCCTCGCTGAGCTCGATACCTTTTGTTGTTTTGTCTAAAATTTGTTTATACATTTTTGTTTTTCCTTTGTGCTGTTTTAAGACTTGCACGGCGTCTTTACGGCATCCTTGATGCCTTTTGCGAACTCATATACGTGTGAGGGCGATTGTTCGCCGTACTGCCCTACGATTTTTACGATTGCACTGCCGACAATTACGCCGTCGGCGAATTTTGCGATTTCCTTGGCTTGCGCCGCGTCCGAAATGCCGAACCCCACGGCGCACGGCGTGTCTGTGACGGTTTTTGCCGTTTCAATCATACTTTTTGCCGCGTTTCCGATGTTTTTCCTTTCTCCCGTTACGCCTAATGACGAAACGCAGTAGATAAACCCTTTCGACTCCTTTGCGATTTTGAGAGTACGCTCGTCCGACGTCGGAGCAATCATCGAAACTAATTCTACGCCGAACGCTTCGCAATGAACCAGCAATTCCTCCCGTTCTTCAAAGGGCAAATCGGGAACGATAAGCCCGTCAATACCGACTTGCGCGCATTTTCCTGCGAACTTTTCCGCGCCGTACACGAAAATCGGGTTGTAATAGGTCATAAATAGCAGCGGAATTTTGATGCTTTTGCGAACCTTTTTAACCAACTCAAGCAGCTTGTCGGTTGTACAGCCTGCGGCAAGCGCGCGCTCGTCCGCGGCTTGGATAACAGGGCCCTCGGCTGTGGGGTCGGAGAACGGAATACCTATTTCGATGATGTCCGCGCCTGCCTCAACAAGCTTGAAAAGCAGAGTTTCGGTTACCGAAAGGGACGGGTCGCCACCCGTAATGAACGGAATAAACGCTTTGCCGTTTTTGAACGCATCTGATATTTTACTCATGAAGATTTACCCCCTTGTATCTTGCGATTGCCGCAACGTCCTTGTCGCCGCGCCCCGAAACCGTAATTACTACGATTTCGTCCTTTTTCATTTTCCCCGCGATTTTGCGTGCATAAGCTACGGCGTGCGCGCTCTCGATTGCCGGGATAATCCCCTCGGTTTTGGATAGGTATTCGAACGCATCCACCGCTTCATCGTCGGTTACGGGAACGTATTGCGCGCGTCCGGTGTCAAACAAGTTTGCGTGCTCCGGCCCGATGCCCGGGTAGTCAAGCCCTGCCGAAATGGAGTATACCGGCGCGATTTGCCCGAATTCGTCTTGACAAAAGTACGACTTCATTCCGTGGAAAACTCCCACCGTTCCGTTCGCGATTGTCGCGGCGTTTTGCGGCGTGTCAACGCCTTTTCCTGCCGCCTCGCAACCTATTAATTTCACGGATTTATCGCCGATAAACTCATAAAACGAACCGATTGCGTTACTGCCGCCGCCCACACACGCCAGAACTACGTCGGGTAGTTTCCCCTCTTTACGAAACAGTTGTTCCTTAATTTCGCGCCCGATTACCGCTTGGAAGTCTCTAACGATTGTCGGAAACGGGTGCGGGCCCATGCAAGAGCCTAAGACGTAGTGCGTGTCGTCGATTCGGGTAGCCCACTCGCGCATCGTCGCGCTTACTGCGTCCTTCAGCGTGCCCGTACCGCTTGTAACCTTGTGGACTGTTGCGCCGAGAAGTTCCATACGGTAAACGTTTAACGCTTGCCGTTCGGTGTCCTCGATACCCATAAAGATTTCGCATTCCATATCCATAAGTGCGGCGGCGGTTGCGGTGGCAACGCCGTGTTGACCGGCTCCGGTTTCGGCAATAACGCGCGTTTTGCCCATTTTTTTGGCTAAGAGTACTTGCCCTAACACGTTGTTGATTTTGTGCGAACCCGTGTGGTTTAAGTCCTCCCTTTTAAGATAAATTTTTGCGCCGCCAAGGTCTTTTGTCATTTTTTCGGCAAAATAAAGCCCCGACGGACGACCCGCATACTCCGCAAGGAGCGCGTTAAGTTCGTTATTAAAGTCGGCGTTGGCACGCCACTTTTCGTATTCTTGTGCGAGTGTCGCCACCGCGCTCATAAGCGTTTCGGGAATATATTGACCCCCGTGCCGCCCGAATCTTCCGTTTTCCATATCTTCTTTCTCCTAATGCTCTAAAGCATAAAATCCACAAAAAAAATCCCCGACAAGACAATAATGCCTTGTCGGGGACGAACAGTTAAATCCGCGGTACCACCCCGTTTCGTTTATGATTTCAAAAGCAAACGCTTGTAAACCAAAACGCACTTTGCAGAGTTCTAACAAACTCCCGACAACTAACGCATGCCTCTCGTCGCGTATTACTCGGCTATATGAGCCTTTCCCCGCGCCCTCAACGGGCCATCTTGCAATTCGCATCACTACCCGGCTTACACCGTCCCGAGCTCGCTATCGTCGCTTAATTGCAGTCCTTCCGTTTCAACGGTTTGAATAATTTATTGTATATCTAAAGCCGTACCCGTGTCAAATAGGCTCTTGCCTATTTGACGCCGTATCTTTTCTTAATTCTTCTGTCCTCGTAATCCTCGTCGTCTTTATTGCGTCTGCGGGCAAGGATAATGAAGAAGAACGGGATAAAGAGTAGCAACAGCCCTGCGGCGACGATTATTCCGATGAGCCAGCCCTCGAGATTAGTTGTGGTTGAAACAGCTATCGGCGCGCCCTCCATAAGAGTATCGGTCGCTTTCGTGCGGGCAGTGAACTCGTACTTTTTACCGCCGGTCAGGTTTGTAAACGTCGGGCTATCCTGCCAATTAATTCCGTCGATGCTGTATTGGTAGTCTGCGCCTTCGCCGCCGTTCTGAACTTCGACCGTAACCCTATTCGCCGTTTTCTCTTTAATTACAATCTTCACATCGCCGTCTCCGCCGGTGTTGCTCACGCGGAAAATTGTGAAATCGCAGTATGTATTAACCTCGGTGTAGTACTTTGTTTCGTCAACACTGACAATCAGACGGTAGATACCGACGGCAGTCGGTTGCACGCTGCTTAGAGGATACGACTCGCCGAACCTATTAGGAACGCCGTTTACGTCAAAACCGTCGATGCTTTCGTACGAGAAGTGAACGTTCGTGCCGTAATTGCCTGTGGGCGAAATCGAAACGCTGTTCGAACGCGTAAACGCATAAGGTACTCCGACCGTGCCGTATTCGAAATCGCCGATTCCGGCGGTCAAAACGTCGTTGGGGTTTTTGTTAATACGGACGGGAACGTTAAGCGTTGCGGGAACGCAATTAATCAATTCGCCGGGGGTGTAAACGATTACGGCAATTTTGTCCTTGCCTTCGCCCGTCGATACGGTTTTGATTTTGTTCGCCGCGATGAATGCGTAGCCGTCAATGAGCATAATTTCAAAATGCGGGTCGGGCAAGACGATATCGCTCATATTCTGTTGGTAATATAACCCGTCCAAAACGGCGTTTATTTGCGCAAGCTGCTCTTCGGATACCACTGCCTGCCCCTTAATAACCCTTACCGAAACCGAAGGAAGCGTGCCTGCCGATACGATGACCTCGGGCTCGTTTTCGTCCTTAATGTTGATGTCCGATGCGTAAACCGTAACACGGTACGAAGCCGCGCCGACGTCGGATATAAACAGCTTGGATTGGTCCTCGGTGTCGCCCATATCGATTACCGACCAACGGGTGCGCGAAATGTCGTACTTTTCCCAAACGTACGAAAGTACTACACCCTCAATCGGATGCGATGCGATAACGTAAAGCTCAATCGACTCACCGTCCCATGTGCGCTCGTAGGTGTTGCCTACAATACGGGTGTAAGAGCCTTCTCTGATATTAATAACAGCCGAACCGCCGCCGATAGGTGGCTGAGTTCCGCCGCCGCCTTCTTGCGGGTCGTCGGT
>JAISKW010000080.1 GCA_031260775.1 Christensenellaceae bacterium | reverse complement strand
GGACGGAATCTCCCCCAACGTGTGCGCGTGCCGTCAACCATTTTGCCGCGGATAACATAGAACAGCATATTGATAACGGAGAGTATTACCGAAATCGCCTGCAAGTGCATCGGACGGATTCCGCAGACTGCCGTTAAATAATAGTTAGTTGCGCCTATTCCTAAAATACCGGTAATGTTAAACACGAACTCCATGCCCATACCGCCTATGGAGTAGTTCAACATTTCCTTATACGGGATGTATTTCCCCCGTGCGGGGCGTTTCCAGTGACCGGTTATGTCCGTAACAGCATTCGAAAGTGTCTTTTTAAGCGTAGCTATCAATAATCCTCCTCATAAAATTGTAGAAAAACCACAACAATATCTATGTAAATATAAAGCAATACAGGGGGCGGTTCAAGCGTTTTCGCGTTCCCCATGTACTACGCTTTCAAGCAAGGTAAACCTTGCGGCTGCCTCTCAATTTGCGCGTTTTGCAAAAGCGCACTATATTTTGATTTTTTTCCTGACTTTAACAGCCGCGATTATGATTGAAATCAATATAACCGCGCCCACGCCTATTACGATATACAGCGAGTATTTGTTTGCATTAATCTTAACCTCGGGCTTGACGTACCCGGGAACCGGGATTGCACGAAGCTCGATAATTGTATCCGTAGCAAGGTCGTACTGATAGCCGATATAGTAAAGTTTTTCGCCGTCATAGCGCAAAATTCCAAAGGTAGGGTTGGATAGATGCGGCGAATGCAGACCCTCGTCGCGTCCGAATTCAATAGGCAGGTCGCTGTCGAAAAGTTTATAGAACTTCTCGCCGAACGTGCCTAACGTGATATAAAGCACGCCGTTGCCCGAAACTTCGTATTGTTCTTTATCTTCGTCCTGTTCAATCGGGTTGCCCTCGCGGTCAAGATAGTAGCTTTCGGTATAAGTGTGGTCGTGTCCTGCCAGAACAAGCTCGACGCCGTAATCGGCAAACACGGAGGTTAATTGATTTCTTAAGCCGATTACGTCAAGCTCCGACGAGTGCGAGCCGATTGAGTAGATGCCCTTGTGCATAATAACAACCTTGTGTAAATCCGTGCTTGATAGGTCGTTAACAAGCCATGCATACTGTTGTTCGCCGAGCTCGGCGGAAACCCTTATTTTTTTCGTCGTTCCGCGTGTCGTCCATTTGATGTCGTTAGTGTTCAATACGGTAAAGTGAACGCCGCTGAAGTCGAAGCTGTAGTATACGCCCATATTGGCGGTTACGTCCTGTTCGGGGAATGCGTAATTATAGAAAAGCTCTAAATAGTTATAGTCTTCCTTGTAAGCGTAGGTGTTTTCGCCCTTAAACAGGTCATAATCGGGCACCTCCCATGTTGAATCCTCATCTTCGGCATCGAAGCTAAACGTATATTCCTCGTGGTTACCCCACGCCATAACCTGTGAGGTATTTCCCCAATCTATGGTGTTCAGCATATATTTGAACTGTAAGGTATTGCGTGAGTTATCGACAGTATCTCCGCAGTTAACGACAAATTCGTATCCGCTTGCGCCGAACAGACCGTCGATGTTTTTCAAAATCCTGTCCGCATTCAGATATGTGCTGTTTGCAAAGCCTTGTAAATCCGTAACAAGAAGCGTCTCGAACGGTACGTTACCATCGGGAGCGGTTTTGAAGGTGTGAACCTCGCTCCACCACTCGTTTTCGGCGTTGCCTACTCTGAACGAATAGGTAGTGTTAGGCGTTAGCCCGGAGAGCGAAATGCGGTGTTGTCCGATCTTGATATTTTCAAGCGTTGCAAATACGCCAAGGTCGATACTTGCGGTTGTCGTCGCATAATACTTGTATTGCGCGTCAACGGTAACGGCGGTTGCGGCGTTAAATGTTGTGCCCTCATTATATTGAATTACGGATTCCTCAACGCGTCTGTCGGTGAACCAGTTGAAGTTTTTTGTGGTTTTAGGGTCTTCGCCGAAAGTCACAACAAGCATCGAAGGGAGCTTGCCGTTTTCAACCGTTGCCGTATTGTAATTGTAGCCGGCAAGGTATGTTACGGTTAAATCGGCGGAGGGCAATACGGGGGTCGTACTGTACTCGTTAACGCCGCCGTCGGGGGTTTCGTCAATTGCGAACTCGTACAAAATCTCGTAAGCAATTTCGCCCAAGCCCGCATAGAAACTGTCGGTTACATAGTCGTCGAGCAACTTATTGAGGTAATTCCAAACGTATTGAGTAGGTTCATCGGTATATTTGTCGTTTTCGTCGGTGAAGGGTTGCTTCATATCTTTAATTAAGTCAATCGCCTCGCCGAGCATATCGAGGTTAATATCAAGGTTAAACGCGGGGATTAAATCCACAACGAAAAACCGCACAAGCTTGTCAATCGTAATCCTGTCCATTGTCGCCCAGATATTGAACAATTCAAGCGCGGGGAACGGGTTTGCATTGCCCTCGGATAAATCCAAGCCGTACTCGAAGTTGATGGGTTTTGTTAATAAAAATTCTAAAAGCTCGTATAAGCCGCCCGCGCCACCGTTGTACAACAGCCCGTCAATAAGCCCCTTTGTGCCGACGCCCGTTTTAAGGTTGTTGAGCGCGGCAAAGAATGCCGTGTCCGATTCCCTTTCGGCAAGCGGCGTATCCGTGCCGCCGAGATGCTGCAGATACGCTTCGATTGCCACGGTGAACAGCGTGCCGCCCTGGTCGTTTAACGGGAGGTTTACGAGGTTAATCACAATGTCGTAAACGTAACCGCAAAGCTTTGCTCCGGGCACGTCCGCTTTGTAGAGTTCGTTAGTGCCCGTGTAAACGTAATCGGTTAAAAATTCCGCCTCGATGTAGTTAATTAAACCGCGGATAAGCTGTGTTGCCGCCGCGCCGATAGCGTCCATAAGAGTCTTTTGGAATCCTGAAGTCTCGGCACCTCCTATTGCTTCGGCGATAAACTCACCGGCGTTCCAAATAAAATCGGGAGTTATATACGCGCCGAGCATATTTTCGGCGATAGTTCTCAGCGTTTTTTGCGCCGCATAATTGCTGACGTCAAAGCAAATACTCTTGCCGTCTTTGACCTCGATATATTGCGTTAAGCCGCAATTATCGAAATAATCCTGCGTGCAATAACCGTTTTCTAACAGAATTGTTAAGTCAATTTCGTCTAATAAATCAATCTTGCTCGTGTAGTTTTCCGCGTAAACACCGCCTATCGTGCCGCGTTGGATTTTTTCGAAGCGCGGCCCGCCTTGGTACGAAATTAAAGAACTGGTTTCGGTATCGGTGATGGTGTTGCCGTTGAACGAAACGTGCGAGACTATATCGTTAGCGTGCATGTGCCCCGTGAAAGCGTAGCGGATTCCGAGGTCGGCAAGGTAGTCGGCGGTTTCTAACCAATCGAATAAATTGAATAACTCAAGCAAGGTTGGCTCTAACGCGAAGTGAGGGATAACATTGTGGTGAATTTCTAAAAACAAAGTTTGGCCCTCGAAAGCCGCTTTTTGGCTCTCTAAAAAGGCAATTGAAGATTCCATAACTCTGCCGCCTACATGGTGGTTGATTTCCTCGTTCGAAACCTCGTCGTCGGAGCAGATAAATGTATAACCGCCGGGAACTTTTGCGGTATATGTCATCATTCCGCGGTCTAAATCCTGTCCGCGTTTTGTTGTGATGTACGCATCTGCGGCGAAAAAGTCATATTGATAGATAAATTCTATATCCGAAGCGTTAGAACTGTTGATGAATCTTTTACCGTTTTCAAGCACATAAGGAACGTCTTTTGTGGAAACGGTATCGCTCAAGCTGTCGTAGAATTCGTCAATTTCAGTATCGGATAAATCGGGATATCCTAAGCCGGCGTAGAGTTTAATAAATTCAACACGGTTGATAGTGGGTGAAATTACTTTCATTCCGCCCTTGTCGTAGCGGACGGATTTGTCATTGTACATATCGTGGTTGCCGGGCGTTACGAAAACTTGAAAGTTCGGCTTGTATACACGCATTTTGTTTTGCAATTCGCGCAAAAGATTGGACATTTCGATGTGCGCCTGAAGCTCGCCGTTGGAGGTAATATCGCCGCTCATTAACAAATAATCGGGCTTTTCGGCAAGGATTTGCAGCATAGCCTGCTTGTTCATAAGGGAGGATTCAAGCAAAACCTTAGCCGCCGAATCGATTGCGACGGTGTAATCATTATCGCCGCCGTAATTGTATGCATAAGATAGCGGATAATAGTGAGTATCGGTGATTTGCGCAAAGGTGATGGAATCGGTTTCGATAAACTCCGCATTGGCGGCGGTCCCACCTTTTTCATTAATAATCCCTATCGGCTCAGATAGTAAGATAGCCGATAACATCAGTCCTAAAAATAAGACCAAAACTAAAATGACGCCGAAAAGGCGACGAATATGTAAGTTCCTCACGCAAGTATTATAGTCCGTTGAGGGTGAGGCGTTCAATAGCTTTTTATTCCGTCGGATGAGAAAAATGAAGAACGGAAGCGAAAAAGAAATGATAAGAGTTAATACTCACCCGTTTGTCCGTTTCCCGCTTATCTAAAGCTTTTGATATGTGTTAAAATATATACGGTGGCGTCATTATACAGAAAATACCGTCCGCAAGTTTTTGAAGAGGTCATAGGTCAAGACCCCATTATTCGGACGCTTACAAACCAGCTCAAAACCGATTCCGTATCGCATGCGTACGTTTTTACCGGCACACGCGGCACGGGGAAAACCACCACCGCACGCATATTTGCAAAGGCGGTTAACTGCGAGCATATTACCCCATCCGGCTCGCCGTGCGGTAAATGCCCAAGCTGTCTTGCGTTCGAAAGCAACACAACCCTCGATATTTTGGAGTTTGATGCCGCAAGTAACAGCGGCGTTGACAACATCCGAGCGATAGTTGAAAGCACTCAATACCGCCCTTCCGCAAAATATAAGGTTTATATAATCGACGAGGCGCACGCTCTCACAAGCAGCAATCAATCGTTTAATGCCCTTTTGAAAACTCTTGAGGAGCCGCCCGAATATGTAATTTTCATTCTTGCGACAACTGAAGTCCATAAGCTTCCCCAAACGATTTTAAGCCGTGCGATGCGGTTTGATTTTCGCTTTGTCCCGACCGATTTGCTAAAAACCCACGTTCTTAACACTTTTAAGCGCGAGGGCATACCCTGCAGCGATGCCGCGGCGGAAGCAATCGCTATCCGCGGAGAGGGCAGCGTAAGGGATTCGTTATCGATATCCGATATGTGCCTTTCGTACTCGCCCGGGAAAATTACCGAAAACACCGTTGCCGAGGTTTTGGGGCTCACGGGATTTAAGGAAAAAATAGAACTTCTTAAGGCGGTACTGAGCGGCGATATAACCGCCGCGCTCAAGATTTCATACCCGCTTACAACGGGCGGCAAGAATATTGCGACAATCACGGCGGAAATCGGCACGCTTTTAACCGATATAATTTCGTACAAAAACACGGGGGCGTTTATTTACTCCGTTTCGAAGGAGGAAAAGACGGCGGCGGCGGAAATTGCAAAGGCGCACTCAAACTACCGTCTTTCGCACACGCTTGATGTCTTTTTAGAGGTCGAAACAGTTGCAAGATACTCCTCCGCTCCGCATATAATTTTTAACGCGGCAATAGTGAGGGCGGTGCATTTGCGCGATGACGATTCATTAACGGGGGTCCTTGAACGCCTTAGAATTGCCGAAAACAAGCTCGCGGATGCCGAAAGTAAACTTGAAAACGCGGCTCATTGTCCCGAAGCTGCGCCGCAAAGGCCGGTGATACAGCAAACCGCTAAGGCACCTGTCCGCACGTCGGACAGTGAAAAATATGACGGCGAGGATGCATATTATTCGCCGCCGCCGCCGCCGTACGAAAGCGATTCCGACATGCCATACACGGGAGGTACTCCTGCAAAGGAGGCCCCTGCGCCCTCAAAAAAAGCCGGCGGAAGTAGCGCAATCGACGTGTTGTTAGGGTTTAAGAAACTCGGTAAAACCGAAACTGCGGGTGTCGAAAACGGATTTTCCGCTCCCGCGACAGACGGCGCGCCTCTTTTTGACGCGGAGGAAATAATGAAGGATATCAAATCGGGTATCCGCGATAAAAACCTTCTTCTTGCGTGCAAGGTTGCGAGCGTAACAAAATATTACGTAAAGGACACCGACTTCATCATCGAAGCGGACGCCGTGCTGTTTAAGGAAATTTCGGAAACGGACAATTACAGTCTGATAGAGGAGGAGCTTAAAATTGCGTCAAACAAAAAACTTGCACTAAAAATTGAAAAAACTGCCGCAGATGCAGCTCCGAAATCCGATAAGGTGTCGCTCGAACAAATCTTCGGAAGCCGTCTTAAATTCAGCGGTAAATAGTTTATAATATAATGAGCGGACAATCCCGTTGTCATTCTGCGTAAGTCGCAGAATCCACACGTTATAAGGATTGTACCTGCGATTACACGCAGGTGACAAACTACATAATGATTGTCCGCATCTATGAAAATTTAAGAAACGAAAATATGAAATACAGATATGAGCCAAAAGGAGTTTGCTCCCGTGAAATTACGTTCGAGCTTGAGGACGGTAAAATCAAGGACGTTTCGTTTGCCGGCGGTTGTAACGGCAATCTGCAAGGCATAGCGCGGCTTGTTGAAGGCTTAACGCCCGCCGAGGTTATCGCCCGCTTAGAGGGGCTGCGCTGCGGCTTCAAGGGCACGTCTTGCCCCGACCAACTGGCAATCGCTCTCAAGGGAGCATTACTCAAAAAGGAGGTTTAATTTAATGGGAAGTGATTTTTTTGAGGACGACGAATTTACCACGGAGGAGATGCAAGAGGAGCAAGCTCCGCGCAAAAAAAGAACAAAAAAGCAGGTGTTCATAATTGCAATCGCGTCGCTTCTTGTCGCGGTACTCATCGCAAGCGGGCTTGCGTATATAATACTGCGCTTTGGAGTTTCAGACGGCGTAAAGCTTGAATTTTCGGAAAACAACCTCTTAGAGAACGCCGAATTTACCTACTCGGGGGCGAAACCCGACACGAATTGGTACAAAACCAACGGCATTTATTGGCGCGTTAAAGACAAATTCACCCCGGCTTATTTCACTGCAAGCTTTGAAAAGCCTGAAAAATTCAACACCGTGTACTTCGAGGAGGACTCCGACGCCGTTTACCGCTACCGCATTTACGCCAAAAACGGCGATGCCGCTTGGGAAGTGATTTACGAGGGAGACAGAATCGGCGGACAGAATATTGTCTACACCGAGGAAGTCACCGCAACCGATATCCGCGTTGAGGTCTTAGAGCGGAGCGGCGAATTAAGACTCGAAACTGCCGGCGTATATTTTACAGAGAAAAAGGATTTATCAAAATTCACCGTAACCTCATACCTCAAATTTGACGGTAACAACGTCGCCTCACGCGAAAATGACCCCGATTTTACCGGCTATTTCGGCGTTTTAACCGACGTTGTTGTGTATGACTCGGCTTATATTGACGAGAACGGCGAGGTCGTTTTGAAGAACAATTTCGCAAGTAATTACGCGGCGTTAAAGCGCGTTGCGGACGCAAACGGCGTGAATATTTGGGTATCGGTTTCCTTTGCTCAAACGACCGACGGCGCGCACGACCTGCTTAAAACGTACGATTTCATCTCGGTCAATTGCGTTTTAATCGTCGAAAGCTTGGAAAAATTTGTCACCGACAACGATATTTACGGCGTTAATTTCAATTGGAAT
>JAISKW010000063.1 GCA_031260775.1 Christensenellaceae bacterium | reverse complement strand
CCGGTTGAACCGTCAATCGAAATGATGTCTTGCGTTCCGAAAGTCCTGTCGCCGATTTTAACGGTTTTAGCGGTGGAGTCGATGATCAGCGCGCCGCAGCCGCAAACGCCGCACTTACCCATTCCGCGGGCACCAACGGCGGCGTGCGAGGTTCTGCCGCCTAAAACGGTAAGGATACCTTGTGCGGCGGACATACCGGCTAAATCGTCGGGGGAGGTTTCCAAGCGTACCAAGATAACCTTTTCGCCTTTTTCGCGGCGTTCTTTGGCTTCCTCGGCGGAGAATGCGGGTTTGCCGACCGCCGCTCCGGGTGATGCGCCTAAGCCCTGCGCAAGTTTCTTTGCTTTTTTAAGCTCGCCTTTGTCGAATACGGGGTGCAAAAGCTCGTCAAGCTGTTTGGCTTCGATTTGCATAAGAGCTTCGTTTTTGGAGATGATGCCCTCTTTTTCCATTTCAACGGCAATGCGCACTGCGGCGTGTCCGGTTCTCTTGCCGTTACGCGTTTGGAGCATAAAGAGTTTGCCCTTTTCGATGGTGAACTCCATATCCTGTACGTTCTTGAAGTGCTTTTCAAGGTTCTTTGCGTAGGTGTAGAGTTGGTCGAAAGCGTCCTTGTTGTCGCGTGCTAAGTTGGAGATGGGCTCGGGGGTGCGAACGCCTGCAACGACGTCCTCGCCTTGCGCGTTCAATAAATATTCACCGTAGAAAACGTTTTCGCCGGTGGCGGGGTCACGCGAGAAGCATACGCCGGTGCCGGAGGTGTTACCAAAGTTGCCGAAAACCATGGATTGTACGTTAACGGCTGTTCCCCACGACGAGGGTATGTTGTTCATACGGCGGTAGATAATCGCCCTTTCGTTGTTCCACGATGCGAAAACCGCTTCGATTGACTTTTTTAACTGCGAAACGGGGTCTTGAGGAAAATCGAAGCCCTTTTCCTTTTTGAAGAAGTCTTTGAATTTTACCGCGAGAGTTTTGAAGTTTTCGGCAGTGAATTCAAGGTCGCTTACAATGCCGAGTTCTTTTTTGAACGCCGCAATGATTTTTTCGAAGGTATGCTTTGAAAGACCTTCAACGACGTCGGAGTACATTTGAATGAAACGGCGGTACGAGTCGTAAGCGAAGCGGGGGTTCTCCGAGCTTTCGGCAAGCCCGATAACCGACGCGTCGGTCAAGCCTAAGTTAAGAATGGTGTCCATCATACCGGGCATCGAAGCGGGTGCGCCGCTGCGGACCGAAACAAGGAGGGGGTTTTTGCTGCTGCCGAACTCTTTGCCGAGCTTCTTTTCCAAAACCTTAACGGCGGTCAGGGTTTCGTCAAAAATCGCCTTCGAAAGGCTTGCCCCGTCCTTATAGTACTGGTGACATGCCTCGGTGCTGATAGTGAAGCCGGGAGGAACGGGAATTCCTAACTGAGTCATACCCGCGAGGTTTGCGCCCTTGCCGCCGAACTTTACCTTGTCGGAGGCGTCGGCTTTTTCAAAATGATATACGAATTGGTTTGCCATATTATTAAATTTTTACCTAAGAATTATACAATGTGCGGTTAGTTACGGCAAACTTATCCGAGTTACGAAAGCCGCCCGGATAAATTAGGAAAGTGCGGCCGGTTACTATATAATATATTTAACCTTGCATGGGTTAACTACGATATGCACATGGCTGACGCTCTTTTGTCGCCCGCCGTAGGTATTGTTATGGGCGCGGTCAGCGCAGGTGCAATAGCCTACTCGGTCACAAAGGTAAAAAAAGACGAGCTTTCCGAAAAAAAAATACCGCTTATGGCTGTTGCCGGCGCGATGGTTTTTGCCGCGCAGATGGTTAATTTTACCATTCCAGGCACCGGCTCGAGCGGTCATATCGGCGGCGGAATCTTGCTTGCGGGGCTCCTCGGCGGGACTCCGGCGTTTCTTTCTATTTCGGCGGTTCTTATTATTCAATGCCTCTTTTTTGCGGACGGCGGTTTGCTCGCTTTGGGATGCAACATCTTTAACATGGGGGTTATCCCGTGCCTTTTGATATATCCTTTACTATTTAAGCCGTTTCTGAAGAAAAACATTAGCTACGGACGGCTATCTGTTTCGTCGGTTATCTCCGTTGTCGCCTCACTTTTAATAGGCTCGTTTGCCGTCGTTTTACAGACGCTCGCAAGCGGAATTACGGCACTCCCGTTCGGACTCTTTGCCGCGCTTATGCTGCCTATTCACGCCGTAATCGGGCTTATAGAGGGCTTAATTACCGCAGGAATTTTGTGCTTCGTTTACAAAATGCGCCCTGAAATTCTCGGCAGTGCAAGGTCGGGCGAGATGCTTAAAAGCGACGTTTCAACAAAACAAATAATTGTTTTCCTCGGTGTTGCGGCTCTCATAATCGGCGGTGTAGGTGCCCTTTTTGCCTCGACAAATCCCGACGGGCTCGAGTGGGCAATTGCAAAAATCGTAGGCGGTGAGGGGCTTCAAACGGAAAACGCTGTTCAAAACGGCGCAGGGACGGTACAAGACGCATTAGCGTTCTTGCCCGATTACGGCTTCAGAAACGGGGAAAATGAAACCTTGGGCACGTCAACCGCGGGGATTATCGGCGCGGTATGCACGTTCATATTTGCTTTTGTTACGGGTTTTATCATTTCGAAGGCTAAAAAAGCAAGGAAGAAAACGGATGACGGGGCAAAAAACATTGCTTCTGAAAATAAAAATTCCGCAGAATAATCGATGAAAAACGCAGACGCGCGCAGTTTCCTAATACAATTCGAAACGCTTGCGCTTGGCAAAACAGTAATCCACAAGTTGCATCCCCTGACAAAATTAATGTCGTCGTTTGTTTTTATTATCGGCGTAATTTCCTTTAAACGTTATGATTTTATACGCCTCGTACCGTATTTGTTCTACACCGTAATTGTGACCGCACTTGCCGAAATTCCGTACAGAGTATTAATTCCCAAGCTTTTAATCGCACTGCCGTTTTGCCTGTTTGCAGGGGTTTCGAACCTCATTTTCGACCGGGAAACTGCCCTCGTTTTTTTGAATCTGCGCATAAGTTACGGCGCGGTTTCGCTGTTTACAATCCTGTTTAAGATGTATTTAAGTGTTTCGGCGGCATTGCTCTTGACCGCCACAACGCCGCTCACGGAGTTATCGGCTCAGCTTAGACGGCTTAGGGTTCCGTACGTTTTTGTAATGGTTTTCGAAATGACATTCCGTTATATCGGGGTGTTTTTAAGCGAAATCCGCTCGAAAAACACCGCGTATAATTTGCGCAACGGCGGACGGAAAGGCATACGAATTGGGCATGCCGGGAGTTTTTTAGGACAAATGCTGCTCCACGGATTCGACCGTTCGGAAAGGGTTTACGCCGCAATGCAACTGCGGGGATATTCACGCGAGGAAATTCCGATCGCAAAGCAACCGTTCAGGCTATTAGACGGCGTAGTACTTGCCGTGGTTTGTGCCCTTGTTATTGTATTCAGATTTATAAAAATTTGGTGAAGAAATGCTTAGTGTAAATGACTTATCAGTAAAATATCCGGACGGAAACCGCGTGTTAAAGAGCATAAATTTTGCTTTAGAAAGCGGCGAAAGCGTCGCGGTTGTTGGCGCGAACAGTGCGGGTAAAACGACACTTTTGCTCGCCGTAGTCGGCGTTTTGGGTGCCGAAACGGGCACCGTATCGCTTAACGGTTTAACACTCAACAAGAAAAATCTTGCGCACTTCAGAAAAATTATCGGTCTTGTATTTCAAAACCCCGACGACCAATTATTTATGCCGAACGTTTACGAGGATGTCGCTTTCGGACCGCGCAATTTGAAATATACGGAGGCAAAAACAAGGGAATGCGTTGAGGAAGCACTTTCGCAGTTGGAAATCAGCCACCTGTCAAGCCGTTCACCGTTCAAGCTTTCGGGCGGCGAAAAGCGGCTTGCGGCAATCGCAACGGTGCTTTCGATGCAACCCGATTTCTTGTTGTTCGATGAGCCAACCGCCTATCTTGACCCGTGCGCCAAACGAAATTTGAAAAACGTTATAAACGGTTTGCCGCAAGGCAAATTAATAGCGACACATGATTTATCGTTTGCCGCCGAAACCTGCTCAAGGGTTATCATACTAAAAGAAGGAAAAATTATCGCGGATGATGCCGTCGCCTGTTTGAAAGATACTGCTTTACTTGAGAATGCGGGACTATAAATAAATTAACGGCAAACTCTATCGATTGCTTTTAGGTGCAAAACGTGACACCTTACCACTATGAAAATGCATTCAATAGGTTAAGCGCAAACGCATTCTTGCCGCAATGATACGGAAAGTTTAAGCAATAGCAATTTCTTTAATATTGAACTCGCTGCCGCAGAGTAATTCGGTATTTTTACTTTTGCATGACGGGCAGACTTTTGCGAATTCGACGGTCGGATACCTTTTGCCGCAGTCATTACAAACCGTTACTGCGGGCAGCATTTCCAAAATCAATTTTGAGTCCTTTAATAGTTCCGACCGCTTCGAAATAAGCTCCCAAAAGTCAACCATACAATCCGCGAGTATTCCGCTGACTTCGCCGTATTCAAGCGTGATTGTTTCAACCTTTTTTGCGTTATTCTCTTTGGCAACCTTTTCGACTTCGTCTACCACATATACCAAAAGGCTCATTTCGTGCATACCTACACTCCCTAATTATATTTATGGTCGTTTTGGCGTGTGACAACGTTGATAGCGCGCTTAATCGTATGTTTCACAATCGAGGGTATCATTTTTTCGGCGGGGACCATTTTGCCGTCAAAGACTTTTTCAAGGTGAATAGCGTCAAATTCGCACTTTGTTGTGCAAAGTCCGCACCCGATGCAAACGTGCGAGTCAACGACGGATGCGCCGCAACTTAAGCAACGTGAGGTTTCCTTTTTGAGTTGCTCTTCCGTTAAAGGTACGCGCAAGTCACGGAACGTTTCCTTTGCCCTCAATACGTCGGGCTTTGCCGGGCGTTGGCGCGCGGGGGTGTTATCGAAGCTTGACGGCACCACAACATTATCGCGGTTTATTTGAATAAATTTGCGTCTGTTACGCCCGATTGTCAGGCTGTGACCTTTAAGTACAAACCTGCCTATTGAAATTGCGCCCTCGCGACCTGCCGCGATTGCATCAATTGCAAACTTAGGTCCGCTGTAAACGTCGCCGCCGACAAAAATATCCGCTTCCGCAGTTTGATATGTCAATGAATCGGCAACCGCCGCGCCTCCGCGACCGAATTGAACAGCCGTACCGTCCAAAAGGTTACCCCATTTTATGGTTTGACCGACCGAGAAAAGTACGTTTTCGCACTCGACGGTTTTTGTATCGTTTTCGTCATATTGCGGGGCGAACTTCTTTTCGTCGTCGTACACACGGGTACATTTTTTGAACACGATTCCTTTTACCTTGCCGTCTTCAACCAAAATTTCCTTCGGCCCCCACGAGTTATTTATAACAATGCCCTCTTCTTCAGCTTCTTCGATTTCGTCAACCGAGGCGGGCATAATGCTACGCCCCTCTAAACAGAACATCGAAACCTCCGCGGACTTTGCTCTGAGCGCGGCGCGCGCCGTATCGATTGCGACGTTTCCGCCGCCGACAATAACCGTGCGACCTTCTAATTGATAGCTTTCGTCCGAATTAACCTTATATAAAAAGTCAATACCGGTTTGTACACCCTCGGCGGTTTCGCCGGGAACGCCAGTTAAGCGACCGCCTTGGCAACCCACGGCGACATAAAACGCTTTGTAGCCTTCGGCGCGCAAGTCGGCAATAGTTATATCCTTACCGACTTCAACGCCGCATTTGAACTCGACGCCGAGTTTCCGCAGAACGTCGATTTCGGCATCGATAATATCTTTTTCTAAGCGGAACGACGGGATTCCCGTTAAAAGCATACCGCCCGGTTTTGCGTTTTTATCAAACACCGTCACAGGGAAGCCTTTACGCGCTAAGAAGTACGCGCAAGTCATACCGGCAGGCCCTGCGCCGATAACCGCAATCTTCTGCGTACGCGGCTGATAGGTATCGTAGACAATCGGGGGGATATAAGCGTTTTCGCCGTTCAATTCCTGACGGGCGATAAAGTCTTTAATATCGTCAATCGCGACCGCTCCGTCTACCGCGCCGCGTGTGCAAGCGTCCTCGCAACGGCGGTTACAAATGCGTCCGCAGACCGCCGGGAACGGGTTGTCCTGTTTGATTAAGGCGAGTGCCTCTTGATATTTACCCTCGGCGGCTTTTTTTATGTAACCTTGCACCGAAACGTGCGCGGGGCAGTTGGTTTTGCACGGCGCGGTGCCCGTGTCGTAACAGTTATCGTGACGGTCACGGTACTCGGGAGTCCAATGCCTGTGTCCCCACCAAATAGCGGCATCGGGCAGTTTGCGGCGCGGATACTTAACCTCGCCGTCCTTTCCGCAGAGTTTTTGACCTAACTTTGCGGCGTTTGCCGGGCAGACGTCTACGCAACGACCGCATGCAACGCATTTTTCCTTATCAACCTTTGCGATAAAATTGGAGCGCGACATATTCGGCGCGTTGAATAATTGTGAGGAGCGCAACGCATAACACGATGTGACGCAACAGTTACACACGACAAATATTTTATTTTCGCCGTCAACGTTACTGACCTGATGTACATACCCTAAATCCTCGGAGCGTTGGAGTATTTCCAAAACTTCTTCATAAGTATGGTAACGCCTCGCTCTGCCCGTTTCGACGCATTGTTGTGCTAAGTCGCCGACGATAATGCACATTTCCTCGCCCATATCGCCGGTGCCCTCATTGATTTTAATTTGGCTGTGGCGGCAAACGCAATCGATTGCCGCAAACTTGTCGTACTTCTTTAACCAGTACGAAAGATGCTCGAAGCTTTCGGTTTTCGTGCCCGCAGGGATTGCCTTTTCAACGGGGATAACATGCATTGCTATGCCGCCGCCGCCTATCGGTACAAGCGAGGTTATCGGCTTCAACGGAACATACGCCAAATTGCTGAACGCTTGCGCGATTTGCGGAAATTTTTCAACATTATCCCAATTTGTCGCCCAAATTTCGCCGCTGCCCGGGACATATATCGGGAGTATGAACTCCTTATTGCCCTCTTTGTTCACGTGAAACTCGCAAACGCCGGCAAGACAAAGTTGGTCGCAAATTTCCTTGACCTTTTCAAGCGGTTTGCCGGTTTTTTGCGCAAGAACTTCGGGCGAATAGGGTGTACGCTTTTTCATTTTAAGCGCGACTTCCGCCATTTCGTCGGTGGTTATCGGGTCTAATCCCTTGTATTCGGGGTCGTTTGCGTTGACCTTGTGCCAAATCCTGTCGGTGATGTGTTGCCCTAACTTTATAATTATTTTTCTTGTTGCCATTTTTTGTCCTATATATTGAGAGTTTTAATTATTCCACTCTGTAACTTTATTTTTTAACCACTCAACCCACGGCGCAAATCCTTCGCCGGTTTTTGCCGACAGTGCGAAAATTTTCAGTTTCGGGTTAAGTCTAAG
>JAISKW010000023.1 GCA_031260775.1 Christensenellaceae bacterium | reverse complement strand
CGAAAAGGAATATAACGAAGCCGCGCAAGCCTGCGTTGCGCCCGGCGCGTTCGATTGCGAAGCGTTCTGCCTCAACGCTATTTTGAAAGTAGCCGCACGGCTCAAAGGCGCGTTCGCTATTGCGGTTTTATCAAAACATACCCCCTCGGCAGTTTACGCCGCACGGTGCGAAAGTCCGCTTGCCGTAGGCTACAACGAGGACGGGTTTTACCTTTTGTCCGATATCGATGCGCTTTCGGAATTTACAAGCTTAGGCACGCCGCTCGATAACAAATCCGCGGCTGTAATTTCCTTGTCCGACGGCATAAAATTCGTCCGCTTCGACGGCACGGAATCGGCGCAAAGGTTCTCGGTTTTAGAAAAAAGCGACAAGAAGACGCACGGGGATACCGAGAAGCAATTTAAGGGCGACAAAATGCTCGCCGAAATTTACGAAACACCGTCAGCCCTTGAAAAATGTGCTTTGAATTTCCCGTTCTATGACTCGGAATTTTTCAGGAGAATTCCGCTGAATTCGTTTGATGAAATACGGTTTATCGGATGCGGAACGGCGTACCATGCCGCTCTCCACGGCGCATTTTTAACGCGGAAACTGTGCAAAAAATTGACCGTAAGCGCACACCTTGCGAGCGAATATCTGTATGATAATTACCGCGAAGATACTTCCGTTCTGCTCGTTTTAGTATCCCAAAGCGGCGAAACAGCCGACACGCTCGGCGTTCTGCGGCGCGCGCAAAAAAACCGTACGTACTGCCTTGCTGTCGTTAATTGCGAGTCCTCCGCGCTTGCCCGTGAGGCGGATTTTTGCATATTCACAAAAGCGGGGCGAGAGGTTGCGGTGGCGTCGACAAAAGCGTATAATACACAATTGCTAATCCTCACGTTATTAGCGTATAACATAGCCGGGGCACGGGGACAAACTACGGTTTCAAAGCTCAATAACGCTTATGAAACGGCGAAAAAAATCGGCTCGTACGCGGCGGCGGCACTTGAAAACGAGTGCGCGGCGAAGGCGATTGCGCAAGAGATTAAGGAGAAAAAGGACGTGTTTTTCATCGGTCGCGGCTTGGACAGTTTCTGCGCGCTCGAGGGCGCGTTGAAGCTTAAGGAGGTCAGTTATATTCACGCCGAAGGGTTCGCCGCGGGGGAGCTAAAGCACGGTTCGATTGCGCTCATCGAGGACGGTACGCCGGTAATCGCGCTATTAACGCAGCCCGAAACGGCGCAGAAAACGCAAAACGGCATAGAGGAAGTCAAAGCGCGCGGCGCGGCAATCCACCGCTTAACCGTAGCAAACAGCGGGAAAAAGAGCAAAGCGGACAGGTGTAATTTGGTTCTGCCGCACATTGAAAATGCCGATTTTCTGCCCGTAATCGCCACAATTCCGCTGAATTTTGTCGCCTATTATACTGCGCTTTATAAGGGTTGCGATGCCGATAAACCGCGTAATTTAGCAAAGTCCGTGACGGTTGAATAAAGTGCGAAACTTAGAATTATCCGTCAAAATCAAACGAAAACAAGGCGCGTAGTTGCGCCTTGTTGTGTAATATCCGAATGCTTGTTTTAATTTTCCAAAGGAAACCATTCTCCCGATAAGTTTTTCAAAGGGGAGGGGAATCGCTATTCTCTGAAAAGCGTTCCTCCCTCCCCGAAAGAACCCGCATTTCTACTCGGCATAGCCTAAATCTTTAATATCGGAAGGGTTGGTGCGCCAATCGGGGCGGACTTTGACGAAAAGGGTGAGGTGAACGGGGGCGTCGCCGTTGAGTTTTTCGATGTCTTGACGGGCGTAAGTGCCGATAGTTTTGAGTTTCGCGCCGTTTTTGCCGATAATGATGCCCTTATGGTTCTCTTTTTGGCAGTAAATTACCGCGCCGATGACGATTGCGCCGTTGGGACGCTCCTCGTATTTTTCGATAAGAACGCCGATGTCGAAAGGGATTTCGTCGTCTAAAAGCTTCAACGCTTTTTCGCGAATAGTTTCTTGCGCGAGGAACTTTAAGGTGCGGTCGGTGTAACTGTCGCCGTCGAAGCGCGGTTCGCCAAGGGGGAGCAGGGTTGTGAGAGAGGCAAGGAGAACGTCAAGGTTTTTGTTGTTTTTGGCGGAAATGGGGATTATTTCGGCAACCGTGTCGTTGTAAGCGGCGAGCTTTGTGAAAATTGCCGCAACGCGCTCACGTTTTACGCTGTCAACCTTGTTGACGGCAAGAACGGTGGTTTTGCCGCGCTTAATCGCGTTTTTTTCGATGTTGGCGACGTCGGCAACGGTCAAGCCCTTTTGCGCATCGATGATGTAGAGAACAATGTCCGCCTCCTCGATTGAGGCGGTAACGGAGCGCATCATAAGCTTGCCCAAAATGTTTTTCGGCGCGTGTAAACCGGGGGTGTCAAGGAGGATAATTTGCGAATCGTCGCGCGTGAGAATGCCGAGAATCTTGTTGCGTGTGGTTTGCGGTTTGGAGGTTACGATTGAAACCTTTTCGCCGATGAGCGCGTTGACAAGGGTCGATTTGCCCGCGTTCGCCGCGCCGATAATCGCCACATTGCCGCATTTGAAATTCGGGTTATGGGACGCGTTAGCCACGGTTTTAGATGCCGAATCGGCGGTTTGCGGCTTTGAGAAAAACTCGCTGATTAGCTTTTCGTTGCTGTCTTGTACGCCCTTAATCAGCCCCTCGTCGCTGTCGAAAACTGCATCCTCGATAACCTCTTCGGCGTCGTCTTCGGAGGAATCTATGGCGGAACGGGTTAAATTTACGCGTTCTAAAATTGCCTCGGCGGTGGTTTGCATAAGTTTTTCCTCCGCCTCGGTTTCGTGGTCGTAGCCTAAAAGGTGCAAGAGTCCGTGGATTGCAAGGAACGCGACTTCGCGCTCGAACGAGTGCCCGTATTCCTTGGCTTGCGCTTGGGCAACGGTGAGACAAATTACGATTTCGCCGAGCATTAACGCGCCGTTTTCGGGATATTTTTGGTAGATTTCGTAGTCCTTGAGGTTCAAGGGCAGTTTGATTGAGGGGACATTTTGAAAGGATAAAACGTCGGTTACCCGGTCAATGTTGCGCGTTTCGGCGTTCAGAAGACGGATTTCCTCATCGGAATTAACCGAAAGCTCTAAGAAAGCCTCGTTTTCTTTAATGTTGAAGAAATTAAACGCTTCGTTGAGGGCGTTTAACGCCGGTTGAATTTGGCTTTTCTCCGTCGGTTTTGCATAAGTTACTATCATTTTGTTGTCTTTTTTGTTTGCGTTTCCGTATCAATAATATTACAAAAAAGACGATTAGCATAACGGCGGTGATTGCCGCGACAACATAAGAGTAAATACTGACGATATCGCCGACCTTGTGCCAAGCTAAACCCAAGCCGCGCCCTAAAATAACTAAAGCGGTGTTCCAAATCGTCGTGCCGAGTAGGGTCAACGGCACAAAAACGCTGAGTTTCATTTTGGTCATTCCGCAAGGGATTGAAATAAGGCTGCGGACAATGGGGATAAAACGGCAGATAAACACGCTTTTTTTGCCGTGTTTTTTGAGCTTTGCGTCGGCTTTTTCAATTTGCTCCTTTTTGATGTGCAGGAGCTTGCCTAAGCGGCTGTCGCAGAACTTCGTGAGCTTTTCCTTTGTCATAAGCGTGCCGACTAAATACAAGACGAGCGCGCCGAGGAGCGACCCCGCCGATGCCGCGGCGATTACAAGAAACAAGTTCAAGTCGGTAACGGTAGTAAAAAAGCCCGAAAATGACAAAATGATTTCGGAAGGGATGGGCGGAAATATGTTTTCAAGTGCGATTAGCGAAAATACGCCGAAATAACCCCACCTTGTGATGACTCGCAATAAAATAGCTTCCAAAAGTGCCTCTTATTATAGTATGCACGGACTGACGGTTATTCAACCGAGTAGTTCCCGGATTTGAAAAAAATGTAGTAAATTATTGCGAAAACCGAGATGAGCGACGATAGCAAATATGCAAGGTTTTGCTCCTCGTTTTTGAAAATTGAGGGGGCTAAATATCTTAATAAACTGACAAAGGTTATCGCGACGGCGTTGATTGCAACAGCGACGGAGAACAGCCGCCACGGTTTCAGTTCGGCTTTTTTCACACGGGTTTGGTTGTAAAAATAAATTCCTCCGAAAATTATCGGTAACGAAAGCGCGATTCCTCCGATTAACAAAAGCGTTTTGCCCGGTATTTTGAACGCCGCTTCGGCAAAATACGCGATGAATAATTCGATGACCATAACGGCATAAGTAGCGGCTATCGCGTGGAAATTCAATTTGCCCGATAAAACCGCGCCGTTTTCCTTTTCGCTTTCATCCAAAACCGCGCGGATTCTTAATAAATCCTTCGATGCGATTTTGTTGAAATCCATATCCGTTGCGCCCTCTCTTTCGTCGCGGCCGTTGTAAACTGCGGGGAAGCGCACGGTGTCTTCGGCGAGCGTTGCTTGTGCGTATTTTTCCGAAAGTTCGGAGGACTTCTCCTTATAAACGTCCCGTGAAAACTTTTCGTAGCCGTGTCCGGTTACCGTGCGTGCGTACTCGTCCGAGGCAAACCCGTTCACAATCCGCGAGTTCTCCTCCCTCGCGAACTCGCCTATTTTGAATTTTTTCGCCGCCTCCGTTTCGAAACGGAGCTTTTCGTCCTTTTGCAAATCTTCGCCTTGATTGAACAAAACGAAGTTCGGTATAACCGTTTCGTCGTCCTTTTGGGGTTTGCTTTCGAAGCTGTCTTCGATAACCGAAACGCTTTCGAATTCTTCGCCGTTCAAAACCTTAACCTCGTCAAACTGCGGAGCTTTAACAACCGAAACTTCCTCGTATTCGGTAGCCTTAACCGATTGTTCGGACTCCGGAACAGCCGTTTCGTACTGATATTCGTGATACTCGTATTCGGTTGTTACGACGGGTTCGGGCTCGGGCTTTTCGTTTTCAATTTCGTATTTTGTAGTGACAACGGGTGCAATTTCTTCTTCTTTTTCTTCCGCAGGTTTTTCCGCGGCATCAAGAATACGGCGTTCGGCACGGGCTTTGATATCGGCAAGAGTTTCCTCCTCCGCGTTTATTTTTTCGGCGGATTCGACAGCCTCGCCGTCCGATAGGATTTCGTCCAAAACCGTACGCGCGTAGGTGTAAGCGTCCTTGTCGTTTATGAGGTAGGTCAATCCGCGTTCGGTCAGCGCGTAGTAGCGGCGGCGGCCTCCGTACGATTCCTCGCCGTAGTACGACTCAAGATACCCCGATTTCTCAAGCCGTTTTAAGGCATTGTAAAGCGTGGGTAGCTTTACCGTAAACCGCCCTTTCGAGCGCGCCTCTATTATTTTTTGTATTTCCCACGGATAAGAGTTCTGCTCGGACAGTATGCGGAGGATTACCGAATCCGAATGCTCTTTAATCAAGCGGGGCGTATTTTGTGACAATGTTATCATATTTTAGTTCAAAAATAGGTTATTTGAAAGTGTGGTATGCGCTTTTTACGATACCCTACACAAAGTTCATACTCCGTATTCGGTTAGCCAACGCTTCAACCGAAATTTTAATGCCGTCGGGGTATGGGGATATTTCAATCGAAATATCCTCGGGCGGCGTATCGAAATAGGCGTTGAGAACGCCTTTAATTTCGGCGCAAAACGCTTCCGAAAAGTCTCGCGGGACGGTTTTGTTTTTCAGCAGCACCTGCGATAATCGCAAGAGCGTTTCGCCTTTTTTTGTAATCGAATCCATTAGTTAAACAGTTCCTTAAAGCGCGACATTATGCCGCTTTTGCGCGCGGTTTCGCATTGGTACACCTCGCCGCTGCCGTTCGCGGTTAAAAGGGCGAACATTTTATACGCTTCTTGCGAGCGCGATTTCACAAACGGACTTACCGTTGCGGACAAATTAATTTCGTCGTCCTCGGGGAGGGTTGCCGATAAAGGTACGCGGATAAGCGAGGAAATTTCGCTCGGTGCGGGGGCTTTTGAATTTTCAATATGGTCGGCGCGCACACGGTTAACCGCGAGAGAAACGCTGTCCAACTCGTAACGGTCAAGCGTTGCCGCGACCTTGTCGGCGTCGCGGATTGCCGCAATATGCGGGGTGGTTACTATAATCGCATCGGTTGCAATGCTTGCAACGGTGTCGAGCTCCTCCGTCTGCCCTGCGCGCGAGTCGATAATTATGTAGTCGGCAAGCTTTGAGCAAAGCGACAACGTTTCGGACAGCTCCGATTTTTCGAACGGGCAGCCGTGCGATGAGAGCAAAAATAAGCTTCCGCCGTTCGGGTTGTTCCGAAGATGCTTTGCGACCGGGTATAGCGCGCCGCCTAAAAATACGCGCCCGGATAAGCAGTCGGCAATGCCGTACTTTACGGTGTTTTCAAGATTAAACGCTATTTCAAGATTGTTTAGGGTGTAATCGCAGTCCGCCGCGATAACCTTGTACCCCGCCGCGCAAAGGGCAAGCGACAAGTTAGCCGCGACCGTCGTCTTGCCTACTCCCCCCTTTCCCGAACATATAAGAACCTTTTTGCACATAGGAAGTTCATTATAGACCTTTTTTCATCAAGATATTTGTCGGAAAAAAGCGGTTTGTGGCTATTTATGTATTGATTCTACCGCGAAAGGAAATTTGCGGGCGTAATGCCGAGGCAAGTCAGCGCGGATGCGATTGTTGAGCGGAACGCTTGTATTAAGGTTAAGCGTTTGTCGGACATTGCGCGGTCGTCCTTATCAACAAAGGTAACGCGAACGCCGCCGACACCGGTGTAGAGCGCGTGGAACGTGCGCGAAAGTTTTAATAAATACTCAACTACATACTGCGGCCCGAAGGTTCTTGCAGCCTTAACGATAATTTCGGGGAAGCGCAAAATCTCGCGGCTCAACGCTCTTTCTTGCTCCGAAGCGTTTTGATAGTAGTCGGCGGTGTTGTATGAGGGGGCGGCGTTGAACACTTCAAGGTACTTTTTTTCAACGTTTACCGCGCGCGCGCTTGCATACTGTATATAATATACAAGGTTGTCCTCACTTTGGTTTACAACCTCGTCAAAATCAAAGGATATTTGCGAGTCGGGACTACGGGACAGCATATAGAACTTCAAAATATCCAACGGCACTAATTCGCCGATGTCGGATACCATAATAAAGTTGCCGGCGCGTTTACTCATTTTGAACGGCTTACCCTCCTTTAAGAGGTTAACCATTTGGCACAAAACCACGTTGAGTTCCGCGCCTTTTTCGGTAATTTCGGTAACCGCACTCGTTATACGGGGAACATAACCGCCGTGGTCGGCACCCCAAACGTCAATTAATAAATCGAAACCGCGTTTGAACTTGTCGTAGTGGTAGGCGATGTCGGAAGCGAAATAGGTGAGGGTGCCGTCGCTCTTTTTAATAACGCGGTCGGAGGCGTCACCGAATAACGTCGACTTGAAAAGCAGTTGTTCTTTTTCTTCGTACTCGGCGTCCTCGTCGCCGTCGTAGCCCATAGGACGGGGGAGGACACCGACGCGCGTCAGGTTGAGTTTGTCTAAAACGGCAAAGGAATCTTGTACCTTGCCCGCGTTGACGAGAGCGGCTTCGGACGAGAAAACGTCGAAGATAATGCCTAAGCTTGCTAAGTCCGCGCGGATAAGGTCAAGCATCATATTAATGGCAAGAGAGCGGAACGTCGCGGTGTGTTCGGCGGCAACCAAAGAGGTTTTGCCTTTCAAAAATTGTGAGCCGTATTTCTCCGCAATTGTCTTTGCGGCGTCTATGAGGTAGTCGCCCGGGTAAAATTCAGCGGGGTGTTCTTCGTTCTTATGCGCGCCGAACTGCTCCTCGTAGCGGTAAATCAGCGAGTTTGTGAGGGTGATAATTTGGTTGCCGTGGTCGTTTACATAATATTCCTTTGTGACGTCGTAGCCGGCTTT
>JAISKW010000011.1 GCA_031260775.1 Christensenellaceae bacterium | reverse complement strand
TACTATTGCACGGTTACCGCCGTGCATAACGCATCGCTGACCGCTAAAATTGACGGAACGATGCCGAATTTAACCGAACCTAAGCACGCGCTCACGCTTTATTTTGCCGTGGCAAAGGAGAGTGATTTTATTATCCGTAAAGGCGTAGAATTGGGCATAAAGCGGTTTGTGCCGTTTATGTCAAAAAGGGTAAACGCCGATTTCAACCGCAACAGGTGCGAAAAAATTGTCCGTGAAGCGGTAAAGCAATGTGAGCGCGCCGTTGTTCCCGAAATTGACGGAATTATCGCGTTTGAGGAGCTTATTTGCCGCATTTCGAACGCCCCAAACACGTTTTTTTGCTACGAAAATCATAAAGGCGATAGCCTTCTTGCCGCATTGAGCAGGCATATCGCCGCCCGAAACGCGCCCGCCGACACGGTTAATCTTATAGTCGGATGCGAAGGCGGCTTCGAGGACAATGAAGCCGCGCAAATAATCGCCGCAAACGCAACCCCCGTCTCGCTCGGCGCACGGATTCTTAAGGTTGAAACCGCCGTTATCGCCGCCGTAGCAATCGTAAACGCAGTGAATGAAGGCTGCTGTTCTTTTGTGAGCGGACAATTGTGACGTCATTCTGCGCAATGCAGATTCCTCCCCCTCCAAAATTATAATTTTGTTGCATAAGAGAATAAATTTTAGAAATAGGTATTCTCATTTTATAATATCGTAGTGAGCCTTTCCACAAAAAACAAATACGGCGAAATAACCGTTAACGATGCTGTCATCGGTTGTATGGCAAGGCAAATCGCAGAGGAAACCTTTGGAGTGGCTGAGCTTGCTCCTTGTAAGTTTTCCGATTCCGTTCTCGCTCTTTTCAGCGGCAGTGCAAAGGATAAGGGCGTAAAGGTTACCAGCTTCGGCAATCAAATCTGTTTGGATGTTTTTGTAATTCTTATCCACAACGTTATCAAAGAAGTCATCGTTCAAAATCTCAAAGACAGCTTAATCTATAATGTCGAGAGATTGTCCGGTATGCGGGTAAAAGAGGTCATCGTTCATACGGTGGGAGTGCTTGCACAATGATTACAAACTTAGACGCGAAACTGTTCGGCGATATGCTGCTCGGCGCGGAGAAAAATATAAAATTAAACCGAAGCTACATTGACTCGCTCAATGTCTTTCCCGTGCCCGACGGCGATACGGGTACAAATATGTCCTTGACTATGCAATCGGCAGTTAAGGGTATTCAGGATGATTCCGAAGAAAACACCGTAAAAACCATTTGCGAAAGCACGATAAAAGGCGCACTCCGCGGCGCACGCGGCAACAGCGGCGTCATTCTGTCGCAGATTTTTAAGGGTATGCTCACGCGCCTTGCAGGCTTGGACAATATCGGCATTAAAGACTTCGCCGATAGCCTTATGCAGGGCTCTGCCGCCGCATTTATGGCGGTTACGTCACCCAAAGAGGGCACTATATTAACCGTAATCCGCGATACAGCCGTTTTTGCTCAAAAAATAGCGAAAAAGGAAAAGACTTTCGAGAGCTTTTTCGCAAGAGTTGTTAAAGAAAGCGAAGCTATACTTGCAAAAACCCCCGAATTGTTGCCCGTTCTTAAAAAAGCCGGTGTCGTAGATGCCGGCGGTATGGGACTCGTTTACCTGTTTAAGGGTATGCAAGCCGTACTTTCGGGAGAAGAAATTGTTGCTATCGTAACAACCCCCGAGGAAACCGTCGGCTACAACAATACGCGCGCCGAGTACTCGCCCGACGTTCACGATTTAATCAATATTAAGTACGGCTACTGCACCGAGTACTTTATCGTTAACCTAAAAGACCACGTTACCGAGGTCGATATAGATAAATTGCGCGATAAGCTTTGCAGGATAGGCGATTCCGTCATTTGCATAGGCGACGTATCGCTTGTAAAGGTACACGTGCACTCCAACGAGCCGGATAAAGCATTGAAATACGCTTTGGAATTAGGCGAGTTAGACAGACTGAAAATCGAAAATATGTTCGAGCAAAGCCGCGAATTTATGAAAAAAGCGGCAAAGAACATCGTAAAAAAGACGGCAGTCGTGTGCGTTTCGGCAGGCGAGGGGCTTAACGAGATATTCAAGGAATTGGGCGTCGACGCGATAATTTCGGGCGGACAAACAATGAACCCGTCGGTTGACGATATCGCGGCGATTGTGAATGCCCAAAATGCCGAAACTACGTTCATTTTGCCGAACAATTCAAACGTAATCCTTGCTGCAACACAGGCTAAAGAGCTTGCGGCGCACGATTTAATAGTAATACCGACAAAGTGCATACAACAAGGTATTTCGGCAATGTTCGGATACGACACGAACCGCGAGGTTGCGGAAATTCAATCGGCAATGAGCTCGTCGTTCTCGGACGTTAGGTGTATTGAGATTACGCGCGCGGTAAAGGACGCGGAAATTGACGGAGTGGCGGTCAAAACCGGCGATGAAATGGGCATTGTAGACGGGAAAATCGCCGTTAAAAGCGCAGCCCGTGACGAAGCAGTACTATCCGCAATAAAGACCGTTGCGAGCAGGCGTACAAGCTCGATAACGCTGTATTACGGCATCGACGTCACCGCCGAGGAAGCCGAGGCATTGCGTGAAAAGGCGCAAAAGGCGTATCCGCGCAAGGATGTTAACGCATATTTCGGCGGACAACCCCACTATTCATATTATATTTCGGTTGAATAGCGAGAGGATATTTTTATAGCGCAAAATTTTGCATATCGTAGTTTGTATAATAAAATTTATACGCGTGCGGGAAAAGCGCGCCGTATGGTAACTGTAGTTCAGTTGGTTAGAACGCCGGATTGTGACTCCGGAGGTCGCAGGTTCGAGTCCCGTCAGTTGCCCCAAAATCAGGAAAGTCACCGTCTGCACAGGCGGTGGCTTTCTTTTTGCTGTCCGAGCCGTCCGAGTATACTAAATTATCTGTCTATCGGGTTTGAATGTGCTTCCGAAATGCACTAAAAAACCGAGTATACTACTGCTCCCGCTTTTGAGATTTGAGCCTTTTGATATGACTTGCCATAGCGGCGATAGAGAATTCCGTGTACCGGATGATTATCCGCTCAACAGCCGCTCGGGTCGCACCTCTGCGCAGCCCTATCCTGTGGTTAAGTAACAGCAAAAATACCCTATTTTTCGGGAATAAATCTTGCTATATAATTCATATGTGGGAAAGCTTTCTCCGGAAATCATTGTCAATTTCAGGAGTTTCGGTATAAAATCCGCTTGCTAAACAACATTAAGTTATGGGACATATAAACATTACCACCACCCGCGCGAAAGTAAGTAACCTTCGCGGAAAGCTTAGGCGTATAACCGCCTTTTTATTGCCGATTATCTTGATTATCGGCGTAGCCTTTACGGTATCCGCTTGCTCGAAAAAGAAGGGCGGGGACGACGGCGGTGCGACTGCATCATACTCTGTGACATTTACTGTCGGAGGAGTA
>JAISKW010000014.1 GCA_031260775.1 Christensenellaceae bacterium | reverse complement strand
AAATGCGTAGGGAAAGTGCCGACGGAATGACATTAGGCGATTAAGGGGATTATGCAAAATCGGTTATTTGGGATTATCAAGGAGAGTAGTAAAACCGCGCCGCGCATTTATACGAGAATTTTGCAAGTTTTTGAACGTTATGCAGGGGTGACGGTTTGCCTCGCTCCTACACAACATTTGATTTTCCGAACCTAACCTCTACCCCCTTCATCTCTAACCCCTATAAAACGCCGTCGCTCATACATAACATTCGTAATTTCGTAACTAACTTAAGTAACGTAACACGGAAACGGCTTCCAAAATGCTTGCCCTAAAAGCCGCAAAGCTATTAAGTAACCGCTGCTTAATTAATCCTAAAAATCTTGCGCGCCTTTTTTGAAAGAATTAATCAGCGGTTACTTAATAACCGTATGGAACGCGCCCCGAATTGTGATATATAATAAATGAACGGAGTGGAGCCGCTATGGATAAAGAAGCAATTTTAGCAATACAATCAATTCTGCCGCAAAAAAAGAAAATCAAAACTTGGAAGAAGGTACTTCTAATTCTCACGGGCCTGATTCTTGCCTTCATCATTTTTGTTGTAGGCGCGTTAAGCTGGTTAAGCATACTTAACTTCCCGGGAGTCGGCAGAGGCGGCGCAGGCGACGTTACAAAAATTGTCGAAACAAGACCCGTTGCCGACACCGTTTATGTCGTTCGTATGGCGGAACTCAGTGCCGACGAAATCTCAATGCTAACTTCCCTTCAGGGCATTGTCGCGCAAACCGCATCCGCGCTTGTTTTAATCCGCGACGACGGCATACAGCGTGAATATATTACGGATTATATTGACCTGCAACCAGACAAACAGTTTATTCTGTTACAAAAAAGCGGCGAGACCGTCAATCCGCTCGATATATGCGACGGCGACAACACCTCAGTTCAAAACGTTAATAACGTTTGGAATATCGTTTCGATTTTCAAAAGCTATCTGAAAGATAGCGGTTTTGTAACGTTTATCCGCACGGAGCGCGGCAGCGAAACTAACGATGTGAACCTTGCCGCAAATATATCTTCAATCGAAAACTGGCTCAGCGTGCCGACAGGTTTACGCAACGCGGCAATCGCTGCGGGGCTTGTTGAAAAAGAAGATTTACGCGAATTATCGGGAAGCGAAATAGACAAGCAACGGACAATTTTTAACCGTTACAAAAACCAATTTAACAAAGAATACCTCGTTCATGCCCGCGGCGATTGGCTTACGGGGCGCGACTTAGGCATTGCAAACAAAGCGTTCATTTTCTTTACTCTTGACGGCTACTCATCCGGTTTTGCTTCCTGGAACAGCGGTCCCGGCATTCATATTGCTCATTTACCGGAATTGCTCGAAAACCGCATTTTCCGCAAAGAGGTTTCCAAATGGGCTAATCCGGGGGCGGTTATCTTCGGTTTTTGGGATGATAATGAGTTCGACACGGACGAAATGCTATTCATTCAGGACGTTACACAATTAGGAAATACGACCGTTCCTTTCCAAAATAACGAGAACCTTTCGTTCATTTCAGCAATGGAAAAAGTCCCGGTAAAGCAGACTCCCAGCCCGAGCCCGGCGATTGCCGCGCCCGGCAAACACTATGTCGCGTTCTATTTAACGGACGGCGACAACGGCAGTTGGACATTCGCCTCCGCTATTTCGGGCGGATTTGTGGCCGACCGTATTGCCTCGCAAGACACATTCAAGCTTTCATTTACGCATCCTCCTCTGCAGTCGGTATTATTCCCCTCCGTTGAGGCGAAGCAGTTCGCCATAGGCGAGGCGGCAAGCGGCGGCAACAATTATTATTTTACGGGTACATCGGGGCTTGGTTGCGCATACCCCTCTAACTACGACAGCCGCACTCTTGCCGACTACGCGAGGCGGACCGCCGAGGCTATGGCGGTTGCCGATATGAGGGTTGTAGGCCCTATGGAGTTCATCAAAATTGACCCGCTTTGGAGATTGCACATTAAAAAACCTATCGAAGCTTTTTCACAGCAAGACCAAATCATCGGCGGCATTTATCAAATTGACGGCGATAAATATATCGGTGCGAACGGCGAGATTTTCTGGAGCGCGAACGGCAAACCCTTTATTTCGGCTAAATATGCACTTTGGGGCGCGGGCGGCGATGTGAGTGCGCAAGATTATGCGGACTTAGCTCAAAAGCTAAACAACGGCGCGAAAGACCCCACAACCGAAGACTCCTACACCGTAGTGTGCATTCAGCCGTGGGACATCAAGTACGCAAGCTTCAGCGAGTTCGTTAAAACTCAATTAGACGATTCCGTTGAACTCGTCACCGTTGAAGAGCTCATTCAACTCGTTGCCGCCAATGTCAAACGGTAATGTGAGTTTATGTTTGCGGCGAGGAGCAGGGTAGTGCGGCGTTTTAGAGAAACGCCCTGATGCAGACGAGCGCGTCATACAAGGAAACGACAACCACAAACGACAAGTTCACCTTCAGAACATGGCTGATAAGGCTCGGACTGAACGGTGACGAGTTCGAAACAGCAAGACATCACCTGCTTAAGAATCTCACGGGCGACATCGCATGGAGAAATAACAGGAGGGCGGCATAATGGAAAAGACCATATATAGGGCTAAGTTTCAACTAGGGTTGACTGCTGGGCATGACCGCCTGCTTTAACGGGCTCTTTGATATTTTCAAATTGTTGATAAAATCATTTAATCCGAACTCGCTTTTCCGCACTAAATCCCACTTGAACATTTGTATTTCCGTTTCTCTCTTTATTCCCCTATGCACATATCT
>JAISKW010000179.1 GCA_031260775.1 Christensenellaceae bacterium | reverse complement strand
GAGGATATTTACCGTGTAATGAAGGGGCAACCCGTCGTTATCCGCTATCTTGACCCGCCGCTTGACGAGTTCGTTCCTAATGCAGAGAGAAGCGGCAAAGCGTACGACGAGGAAATCGCCGCGTTAGTCGCCGCGACCGGGCTTAAAAAGATTACAATTCTGAGCGCAATCGAGGCACTCCATGAGCATAACCCTATGATGGGTCACCGCGGTTGCCGTCTTGCCGTTACCTACCCCGAAATTGCCGAAATGCAAACGCGCGCGGTAATCGAAGCGGCTATCAATATCTGCAGAGAGGGCATCAAAATTAAACCCGAAATTATGATTCCTATCGTCAGCGCGAAATCGGAGTTCAAATTTGTCCGCGAAATCGTTGACAAGGTAGCCAAAGAAGTTATGACTGAAAAGAACTATCAATTGGACTATTCGGTCGGCACTATGATTGAAATTCCGCGCGCGGCTATTACTGCCGACAAAATTGCCGAGTCCGCAGAGTTCTTCTCGTTCGGTACAAACGACCTTACCCAAATGACATTCGGTTTCTCGCGTGAGGACTCGGGCAAGTTCCTCGGCGCGTACTTCGACAACAAGGTTCTTGAGTTCGACCCGTTCGAAACTCTTGACACCGAGGGCGTAGGCGAGTTAATCAAAATTGCGGTAGCAAAAGGCAAGTCGGTAAGACCTTTAATCAAACTCGGTATCTGCGGCGAACACGGCGGCGACCCCGATTCGGTCAAGTTCTGCCACAAGGTCGGTTTATATTACGTTTCCTGCTCACCGTTCCGCGTACCGATAGCAATCCTCGCGGCGGCGCAAGCGGCAATCGCAGACTTAAAATAAGGAACAATATTTATGGGTAAATTTAACGGATTCGGCGGCGCAGGCGGAATGGGCAATCTTGGCAGTATGATGCAACAAGCAAAAAAACTGCAAGAGGATATGGCTAAAGCAAAGGAAGAACTCTCTGAAACGGAGGCGGTCGGCACAGCCGGAGGCGACCTCGTTGAGGTTGTTATCTCGTGCGATTATAAAATTTCTTCCGTCAAAATCAAACCCGAAGCCGTTGACCCCGACGACGTCGAAACCCTCGAAGACCTCATTACCGTTGCTATCGCAGACGCGCTCAAAACAATTGCCGAAGAACGCGACAACGCTCTCGGTCAATTCGGCGGCGTTATGTAGGTTTATGGATGAGTCTGCGTGTAGAGGGGAAAGCTTTTCTGTAAAAAGAGATTCCCCCTCACCGCACCCCACCCCCTTTGAAAAGCCGAAATGGTTTTTGGGGGAGAAATTAGAACAGTAGTTTGGGTAATACAAATATGTATTTGTATACAAAAAAGGCGCGGATTATTGCGCCTTTTTATTTTATTTCAAATATACCAAATATATGTGTATAGAACTATCGTATATCATTGTATATTTGAAAAAAACTCCGTGTTAAAATTTAGTGTAAATAATGAGATACAAACTTATTGCGGCTTTACTTTCGGCATCATTATGCTTAATAATACTTTCGGGGTGCGTTGTGATTCAGAAACCTGCCGGGTTGACGGAGGGTGATAACGGGTTAGGAAATCCCAAATTCGACACCTCATTACCCGATTTTTCCACTGTATTAAAAGGCATTGAAAACGCAAACGCCGACGGTTGGTACGAGGTTTTCACCGACAATTTCGACGGTACGGAACTTAATTCCGCTATATGGGCGACTTCGCCGCACGGTATGCGCACTCCCACAAGCAGTAACCTTTTCCCGGGGCACACTTCGTATTGGTGCCCTTCTATGGTGACGGTCAAAAACGGAATGGTTGAAATCCGCTCGTCCGAAGAAAAAGACCATATTTGCCCCGACGGAATTTGCCCTGCCGAGGGTCGCTTTACAGGCGGCATCGAAACGCGTCTTGCCACGCACGCCGAGGGCACAAGAATCATACACGACAAAAGCCTTTTTGAGCAGGCGTTCGGCTATTTCGAGTGCCGTGTAAAATTCCCCGACGAAACCGGGCTTTGGAGCGCGTTTTGGTTGCAGTCGCCGCAACAAGCCCTCATGGGTGACGAGGGGCGCGACGGTACGGAAATTGATGTGTATGAGTCTGCATTTATCAAGAACCCAACATATATGGGTCATGCATTGCTTTGGAACGGGTACGAGAACGGCAAGGTTGAGGACTACCGCTTAGATACGGGTGTTGACCTATATGACGGCTTTCACACCTTTGCGCTTAAATGGACACCCGAGTACTATGTGTTTTACATTGACGGCGTAGCGACATGGGCGACCGATGCGGGCGGCGTATCGCAAACTCCGGAGTTTTTACGCTTCACGGTGGAGCTTGACCAAGGCGACCAATGGGGACCGCACGCGCAGTTCATCGGCAAGTTCCGCGACGAGGACAGCGTATTTTATATCGACTATATTAAGGTTTACCAAAACGTCAATTTTTCCGCGTTCGAAATACCGCTAAATTAGTACTTTTGTGTTAAAATTTTAGGGTAATGGAAAATGAAAGCAAAGAGGGCTTTGATGAAACGGCAATTACTGTGACAACGGTTGAAAACCCCGTTAAAGAGGAAGACAAAATTCCGTTAAAGGAAATGTTCGTTTACGGCGCAGCCGACCTTTTCGGTGGCGGTCAGGCGACGCTCATTGCCGTTTTAATGCTCGCATATTTCACCGATATTGTCGGAATTCATGCGTGGCTTGCGGGGCTTGTCATTTTAATCGCTAAGCTATGGCAAGCAATATCCGACCCGATTTTCGGTGTGATTACCGACAATACACGCTCAAAATTCGGCAGACGTAAACCGTATCTTTTTATCGGCGGTGTTCTTATTATCCCGGCAATGTTATTCCTTTTCGCGCCGGTCCGCTCAATCCCCACGGAGGCGGGCAAAACGCTTTTTATGGCGGTCGCTTATGTGATTTACTGTACCGTTTCCACAATCTCGCAAGTGCCCTACACCTCGCTTTCATCCGACATTTCCCCCGACCACCGCGAACGCAACAAGGCGAATTTTATTAAGCTTGTGTTCGATATGGTTGCCGCCGCGCTTTGCTATCTTGTGCCCTCACAGCTTTTTGAACGCTATAAAAGAGGCGAAATTGATTACGTTGTTTTCTACCTCGGCATTGCGCTCGTGTTCGGTGCGCTGTTTGCAGTTCCTCTGATTTTGGCGTCCATAAAGGTCAAAGAAAGATGCCCGTACCCCGCTGAAAAATCAAAATTCGATATTCGGGAATGGGGCAAAATGCTCAAAATCCGCTCGTACAGATACCACATTTTGATGTACGTTACGGCGTATCTTTGTATGGATATCATATCGGCTGTCGCACTGTATTACGTGTTTACCGTAATGCGCGGCGTGCAAATTTTCGGTATGAATTTCTCATCGGCGTTCGTCGTCGCGCCCATGATGGTTTGCGCCGGGGCTACGGTTCTTCTCATTCAAAAGCTGATTCAAACACATACGAAACAGTTCGGTTTTCGAATCGGTTTACCGCTGTATATCGTCGGCGCGGTAATGCTCGCGCTGTATCAACCGTCGTGGAACGCGCCATGGCTCGTAACGCTGTTTGCAATGCTTATGGGCGTGGGATTAGGAGGGGCGCAGATGATGCCGTGGCTCATTTTCCCCGATACTATCGAGGTCGCGGAGCTAAAACTCGGTTACCGTCCTGTCGGCGCGTGCAGCGGAATTATGACGTTCTCGCGCAAGTTCGCAACGGCTATTACGATTCAGATAATAGGAATTGTGTTATCGGCTGCGGGTTACATCGAATTCAACGGTGACGATATGACAAAGGCTCCGATTCAGCCCGATACCGCCGTAATGGCAGTAAGGCTAATAATGGGAATCTCCGTAACGGTGCTGATTTCGCTTGCGATATTCATTTCGTTTAAGTACAAGGTGACGAATGAAAAGCTTGTCAGAATCCGCACATTTAACGAAAAAGCGCGCGAAAACGCTATCCTCACAGACAGCGAAAAATCGGAAAAAGACGCGTTAATCGGCGAGCTTGTTTAATAGCCTCCGACAATCTTGCCGTCCTCG
>JAISKW010000133.1 GCA_031260775.1 Christensenellaceae bacterium | reverse complement strand
CGCCCTAACCTTATCCTTAAGGTAGACGTCGTCGCCCGTGCAATAATATGCGCCCGGCTGAGGTGTTGTTGCAAATAGTTCCGAAACTTCCAAACCGAAAAATAGTCCGCCTAAATTATATCACGCAATATGAGGGAGTGGACAATTGCGTTGTTATTCTGCGCTCCATTTTCTATAAGGATTGGACACTGCCCCTTCCGCGACGGAAATTAAAAATTAATTGTCCGCACCTCCACTCTGTGTTTAATCAATTATATTAAATAAGTTATAATTATTAGTGCAGAGTTGAACTTAGAGATGAAATTGAATCCGAAAGCAGAAATTGTAAATGGCGGGCAAACGACGGTTACGGAAATGTGCGTCGCGGCGCATCAGGACGACGTAGAGTTAATGTGCCCGCAAGGCATCGTCCGCGCTTATGAAAAGGAAGGAAAGGGCTTTGCCGCGGTCATTGTTGCGGACGGCGGCGGCTCTCCGCGTGCCGGAGCGTTCGCAAACTACACGGATGAAGAAATGAAACTTGTCCGCCAAGGCGAGCAAAAGGAAGCGGCGAAAATAGGTAAGTATGCACGGCTTGCGCTTCTGAATTTTTCGTCAAAGGAAATCAAGGCTCAAGCTAATTCCGAGCCGACAAAGGACATTCTTGCGCTTTTGAAGGAATACAAGCCGGAGGTTTTGTACATTCATAACCTTGCGGATAAGCACCCCACACACTGCGCCGTCGCGCTAAGAACAATCGAGGCGGTTCGGAAGTTGCCGATGGAAGAAAGACCTAAAAAGCTTTACGGCTGCGAGGTTTGGAGAGGGCTTGACTGGCTTTCGGATTCGGAGAAAGTAACGTTCAACCTAACGGGTAAGGAAAAATTATTGCGCGACGTTTTGGCGGTTCACAAATCACAAATTGCCGGCGGTAAAAGATACGATTTAGCAGCCGAAGGGCGTCGCGTTGCGAACGCAACTTATGCCGAATCGCACGGTGTAGACACGGCAAAATCCGTTGCATACTGCATGGACTTAACCGCTTTGATTAAATTTGACGACCTTTCGCCTCTTAGCTATATCCTGTCGAAAGTTGATAAATTGAAAGAGGAAATTACCGCAAACCTTAAATAGAATGGAAGACTTTTTGTTTGCAAATTCGGTAGCAAAAACCAAAGAAAACTCGCTGATGACAAGCGAGCGTTTGTCTCGCCTTATTTCATGTGCGGATTTGGATTCGGCAAGCAAAATCCTGATTGAAAACGGCTACGGCGGCATTTCTGGCGCGGGTTTAACCGATGCATTTTCGCTCCTTAAAGCCGAGGAGGAACAGCTTTCAAAATTCTGCGACGGCGTAAAGCTGCGCGGAACGGTATTCGATTGCTTCCTTTTACTCACCGATTGGCACAATATTAAGGTTTTGTTGAAAGCCGAGGCTTTGAACACCTCAGCGGACGAATACCTGCTGACGGGCGGCTTAACCGACATAAAAGAATTAAAGGAAACCGTAAAAACATCTGCGGTTTTCCGCGAAGTTTTTGACAAATATAAAAAGGGCAACTCCCCGAGGTTAATCGATACCCTATGTGATAAACTGTGTTTTGCGGAAATCGAAAAGCGACTTTCGGGTGCTCAAACGGACAAATCGGTAAAGAAATATTTTGCCGCTCTCTCCGATACGAAAAACATTGCATCGTTTGTTCGGAGTGCGGACATTCAAGCGGAAAAGGATTTTTTCGGCGAGCATTTCGTTCCCGGCGGTTTACTTGCGGAGGACTTTTTTACAGCTATTTACCCCGATTGCGTTTTATTATCGCAACGACTTAATATGACCGAGTATACAAAACTTGCGAACTTAATTCTGAGTGACCAAGCGGCGTTCTCGACCGAAACGGATAACTATATCAACGATATTTTCAAAGCAAGCCGCAGTGATATGTTCTCGCTCGCGCCGGCAATCGGGTATTATGTAGGCAAAAAGGCGGAACTGTCCACCGTAAAAACCGTTTTGATTTGCAAAAAAGCCGGCGTTGCCGATTATGAAATTACAAAACGACTGAGGAAACTTTATACGGAGTAATATTAAAGATGGAAGCAAACGGAAAAATTGCTATAATCGGCGACCGCGACAGCGTAACCGCATTCAAGGTACTCGGTATCTCGGTTTACGATGCCGAAACGCCCGAAAAGGCGGAACAGCTATTAAAAAAGCTCGCGCGGGAATACTCTGTCATATATATAACCGAGGACCTCGCGCAAAAGTGCAAGGGCGTCATTGACCGCTACAAAGCGCGACCGTTCCCGGCGGTAATTCCGCTCCCCTCAGCCTCGGGCGCGACGGGTTTCGGGATTGCGCAGGTGTATGCCGACGTTGAAAAAGCAGTAGGGAGCAATATACTTAACAATAATTGATTGCATTTTGTATTTGCAATTTAATTGAATATGAAAATAAAACTAAGAAACGACATTGCGGAGTTCGAAGACGGACTTACCGCAAAAGAGGTGGCTCTACGCATCAGCGAGGGCTTAGGCAGGGTGGCAATCGCCGCAAAAATCAACGGCAAGGCAGCCGATTTAACAACCGT
>JAISKW010000001.1 GCA_031260775.1 Christensenellaceae bacterium | reverse complement strand
GCTCCCGTATTAATTTCGATTAAAACTTTTACGGGATTAACCGCACGTTTATTTATTTCGGCAAGCAAAGGCTCGCGGTCGCAGCTGTGTATTAAGCGCACCTTGTCGGCAATATACTTGACCTTGTTGGTCTGCAATTGCCCGATGAGGTCAAAATTTAAGCGGGGGTCGAATTTGTCGGCAAATTCTTGCACACGGTTTTCGCCGACGGTTTTAATTCTGCCGTCCGCGATTATTTCGGCAATTAAGTCCTTTCCGTGGGTTTTTGTAGCAGGGACGATTTCGATGTCCGTTAAGTTTCTGCCGCTTTTTACCGCCGCCGCCGAAACGCGCTCTAATAACATATCCAAGTTTTGCGCAAATGCCATACCGATATTTTATAGCAATTTCAGTTTGAGGACTATTATTCGTTAACCGATTCCGCCGTGGTTATGCTTATTTCGTAAGCAGTACGCACCTCGGTTCTGTCGCCGATTTGCTTTGTGTACTCGCGGCTTTGGATTCGTCCGCAAACCTTAATTTTCGCACCAACCGCTAATGTCGAAACGAACTTTGCGGTTCTGCCCCATGCGATACAAGGGATATAGTCGGATTTGCTGAACGCGCGGTTTACGGCAAGCAAAACGTCGCCTATTTCACGCCCCAAGGGGGTTGTACGGTAGACGGTCGGGCGGCACACGAAGCCGGTTAAGGTTATGAAATTCGGATTGGTTTTTTCGTCCACTTCCTCGATTGACCGTGCGAACAGCGTTAAGCAAAGCTTTGTTTTAATACCTTCTTGCCGGTTATAACTTCTGAACTGCCCCGAAAACGAAAGAAACGCGCCTTTGTTAACATCAATTAAGTTTGCAAGCCTTTCGCTGAACGTTACGGGGATATAGTCGTAGCTGTCGGATAAGCGTTTAACTTTGACGACGGTTTCTAAAAATATTTCGCCGTATAGCTCGTGCGAAAACTCGGGCGTTTTGATTACCTCGCCCGAAACTACGGCGTAGTTGCCGGGCGTTGCCGTGTTGTTACTGTTCGGTACCGATTCGTACGGATTGAACATCGTATCACATGTACTGATTTCTTCTTGTATATACATTATTTTTCCTATCGGGCGAGGCAAGCCGTCGCCCGAAATCTTTGTCAGATTAAACTATTTACTCCTAAGCTGCAGACCGCTGCTGTCGATATTGTAATTATCAACCGCAATCAGTTCGCTGACCGTTACGGGCTTAAGCTTTTTGTTTTTTAGCCCCTCAAGTATGAGCGGCAACGCCTCAACGATATGCTCACTGTTGTTGTGGCAGAGAATTACCGAGCCGTCGCGCGCTTTCGAAACCCTGTCGGCAATCTGCCCCCCGCTTAACTTTTTCCAATCCAAGCTGTCTATGTCCCATTGCACCGACTGCATTCCGAGGCTGCGGACGGTTGCGATAAGCGTGTTGTCGTAGTCGCCGAACGGAGGACGGAAATACAAAGGCTTTTTGCCTGTCAGGGCTTCGATTTTTTGATTAACCGTTTCAATCTCTTTTATTTGTTCGGTAACGCTTAGCTTACTCATATTCAAATGGTTTAGCGAATGGTTTTGAATTTCGTGCCCGCGCGCCGCAATTTCCTTTACCTTGTCGGGATAGGCATCAATCCAAATTCCGGTTAAGAAAAACGTTCCTTTCACTTCGTACTTTTCTAAAACGTCCATAATAAGGGATGTTCGCTCCGCGCCCCACGAGGCATCGAAGGTGAGTGCGACGGCGTTTTGACCGCTTTCAACCGCGTAAACGGGCAACTTCCTTTCGGTCTTTGCCTCTCTTGCGCCGAGCCCTATTACTACCGATAGCGAAACCGCTACCAAGAGTATTACCGCAATCGCGGTTAAAATCGTCTTTTTTCTAAGTACTATAAACATTTTAATGTAAATATTCCGCGGTTTTCCCCAAGTTTCGGACGGATTAATGCGGAATTTGTCGGAATTATTTTGAGGGATTATACCTTCTTTAATTTTTATGAACGGACTGCTTTTTTTAGACTTAAATAATTGGTACAATAAATGTATTGCCGCTTTCGTTTGCCCGGTTATACGGCGAAATATTAAAATTGGCTTTTAAGGATACTGTAAATGTAGTTAAAGAGAAAGCATCTTTCGTGCTAAACGATGTCAAGTTGCATTGGAACAAGCCCGCAAAAGGAAATTTTGTTCCTTATAAAGAGGTCGCTTTGTATTCTCTCGGGAGTTTCGGTTATCAGTTCTTTTTGATAGTCGTTGGGCTAATCGCGTTCACTGCGAATTCAACGCTTATGGGCAGCGCGCTCAATTTGAAGCCGATGCACCTGCAGTATATGAACGTTGCAATGAGCGTGATTCTCATTTTCGTAACGATTTTCCGTAACAATATTATAGATAACACGCGCACGCGTATCGGTCGGTTCCGTCCGTACTTGATTTTTATGAGCGTGCCGCTTGTCGCGGTCGCCGCTATTTTTATGTTTTTGCCCTTCGAAACGTGGACATATACCACAAAATTGTTGGTTGCGTCTATGTTCGTTATCGTTTGTACGATTTTAATGCAATTTTATTCGGAGTGCGTTGGGAATATCGGTATGGTTATGACGCCTAACTCCGACGAAAGGGCGAAAATTCAAGCGATTAACGCGATTATTTACTCAATTGCTCCCTCTATTTACTATGCAATCGTGCCCAAACTCGTCGAACTTTTCCGCGGCGGCTTTACCGATATGAACGCCTACAAGTTCGTAGTACTGCCGTTCGCAATCGCGGGCGCGGTATTTGCGATTTTAATGGGCTTATTCGTAAAGGAAAGGGTTGTGCTTTCGAAAACCTTTAAGCCGAAGGTTAAAACGCTCAGAGCTATCGGCGACGCGCTAAAAAACAAGTATTGGATAATAATGACCATATCCACGACGGTCGGATTTTTGGAGTTAGCGTCCGCAAACATTTTTACTTGGCTGTTTGTGTACTCGTACCAAAACGGCGCGCTGTGGGGCGTCGCAAACCTCGTTGTGGGCTTCTCGGCGACAATCGCAATGGTGCTGTCGCCCATCATTATTAAATTAATCGGCGTCCGCAACACAAAACTCCTGCGCGAGGGGATGAACATAATATGCTTATCGCTTATGCTCGTCGTTCGCGAAGTTCAGATTTTAATCCTCGCCGTTTGGTGGTTCAACACGCTTTTCTCGCAATTGGATATTGTACTTTTGCCGTGTATGAACGCCGAAATGCGCGACTATCAGCAGTATAAGTGCGGCAGGCGGCTCGATTCGATGCTCTCAAGCGCGGCGCAAATTGTCGCGCCGATTACAATTTTGTCGGGGTTTGCCGTGCCGTATTTGTACGAATCGCTCGGGTTAACCAAAAATTACGACATTCTGTTCGATAATTTAGTGCGTAATAATATGTTCAAAATGTTGTTCACGGTTGCAATAATCGGCGCGACAATGAACTTTTTACCGCTATTATTCTACGACCTGACCCGAAGCAAGCACACGAACGTCGTAAAGGTTTTGCGCGTTCGGGCGATTTTTGAAAACTATTCCGTGGGCGAGGTCGATGCCGAAGCGGTTGTACGCGGCATTGACGAGGTGCGCGAGGCGTACGCTATCCGCGAAACTGAGGATTTTGATTTATCCGTATTACTAAAAGCAAGGCAAGATGCGTTCTCCGCAATTTTCAAGGCGGAGGATAAAAAACTTGCGTATGCCGCATATAAAACCGCACGGAAAGAACTTTCGAAAGCGCGTTCTCACAACGATGAGCGCAAAAACGCGTTGATTTTAATCGACGAAATGAACAAGTTCCAAACGCCGTCTTATATATGGCTAACGGAGGTCGGCAAAAAACTTATCGATTCGGGCATTGCCAATTTAGAAGCCGCCGCAATTGAGTTCAAAACTTCCGCCGAAAAATTGCCCGAAAAAACAAAAGAGGAAATAAGTTTCAAACGGAAGTGGACGGCGGTTGCAAAACGACTCTCAAAAACGCCCGCGCTCGTTGCAAAAAAATACCCGAACGGCTTTGTTGAGCCCGACGAAACGGAGTTAATCCGCACCGAGGACTTGCCCGAAACTACCCGTGAAGAGCGCGCGGCAAAAACCGTTGCGTTTACAAAAATCAACAGCGAATTGATGCGCTACGATTCTGTTGCGCACGATTATTTAGAAATTAAGAGAATTTACGAAATGTCGCTTATGTATGCCCGATATAGCGAAATTGAGAGCCGCTACGATGAATTAAAGGCGCAACTCCGCGAAAAAGAGGAAGCGGAACGCATAGCGGACGAAGCAAAGAAAGCCGAAAAACTTGCCGATACCGAACGGGCTACGGCGGAGCGGTTCGCCTCGTTCTCACCCGAAAAACAAGCAAGGGTTTTGGAAAAACAGGCTAAGAAAAAGGAAAAGCGGCTCGCCTCGTCCGCAAACGCAGCGGCAACTCTTGCGACGACCGAGGAAGAAGTTGACGAATTACTCGGCGGCAACGACGACGGGGAGGAGGATAAATAATGAAAAGATTTACTAAAAGATTATTCGTAATCGGCTTTGTTTCCGCATTGTTGTTACTCACCCTCGGCGTGCTTTCGGGTTGCTCAAAGGAATTGTCTACAGAAGATGCCGCAACCGAACTGCAACTCGCGCTTGAAAAAAGTTTATCGTCCGACGTGTATTCGTACAAAAGAATCGAACTCACACCCCTGACCGCAGGCGGCAAATATAACGGGAGGAACTCGGTTTTGACATCAGAGGTTAACCTAAGGGGCGAAACCGATGCGCAGGACAACATTATACGTGAAATCGGAGGGGAGCCTAAAGACTACAAGCTGCGTATTTACGATTACACCGATAAGGGCGGTATTTTCGAGCAATACTACGGAAAAACCGGCGCAAATTTCACGCTGTCTACGCGAGAGGGCGCGGTCGGCAAGGAAAGCGCGTTCGACTCTCAAGCTTTTGTAAAAACGACCTCAAATCTAAAGGTTTCGGAGTTTGTACAAACCTCGCCGTACAAGGAAACCCGTTCGCTTGCCGCGCAATTATCCGAATTAAAATCGGCATTGGAGTCGGGCGTTTGTAAAATTACCGCCGCAAAACGGCAAGGCGAGGTCGATACGATTACTCTTGAGTTCGATGCCGATTATATCGCGGCAAACCGTGCGACAACGATGTTCAAGGGCGGTTATGTTGACGAAAACGGCGCGCCGCTCACAAAGGTGACGGTGGAAATTGAAGTTATTTACGACCGCATTTCGTCGATTGTCGTTTTGGAGGATGAGCTTGCAGAAATCAACAAAATTCCGCTTATGAAAGCCCAACGCGAGGCTTTGTCGTTATATATAACCTATTACGGCGCAAAAATCACGCTTCCGTAGAGAGCATTATGTCATTCTGCGGACAGTCGCAGAATCCATAAAGTATTATGAATCAACGCAGAAATTCTATTGTTGCGCGTGCCTCTTCGGCGGTTTTGTTATACGAAAACTGCATAATTGCTGTTTGAATACGGTTGAGTCCGTTAAGTATTATTTCGCCCGCATTTTCATTATAAAGCCCGTCTAACAACGTTTTTGCGCCGTCAATATCGTAGTTTTCCGCCGCCTCGGCAATTTTCGTCAGTTTTTCGATTGCAACTGACTTATCGAACTCTCCGTCGGGCTTCTCGGATATATTTTTCTTCTTTCCGTCAATTAAAATTGCCGAAATATCAGTCGCAGTTTGTTTGTACAGTTTCAGTAAAGCGTCTATGTTGTTTACTACATAATCAACGTTGTTTTCTTTGCACGCTTTTTCCGTTTCAAACGCCAAATCCGCCAACATATCCGCGCCGATTCCGCGCGAGGCGGACTTCAATGAATGCGCCTCTATTCCTAACCTTGTAATATCGTTTTGCGCAAGCGACATTTTCATAACGTCAATTTGCGCCGACGCGCCGAACGAGAAAATCCATAATACCTCTAAATAGCCGTCCCGTTCTCCGCCGCAGAACGCTATGCCTTTGGCTTGGTCTATACCCGGAATAACCGTTGCGGTGCCCCCGTTCGGCTTTTCATCAAAGCCCGCGGGCATCGCAGCATTAGCCGCGGCGGCGGAATCTGTTTTTGGCGGCTTGCGCTGCGCCGTCTTTCTTTTTTTGATGTCAACAAGATTTTCGGGCCGTAAAAACTTGCGGAAAATTTTTTCAAGCCGTTTCAAGTCAATCGGCTTAGGCAAAAACGCATCGAAGCCGTTTGACAGAAACATTTCCTCCGCGCCGAAGGTTGCGTTTGCAGATAGGGCGATAATCGGAACGGTTTTACACCACTCGAACTCGCTGCCGCGGATTGCGGCTACAGCCTGAACGCCGTCCATTTCGGGCATCATATAGTCCATAAAAAT
>JAISKW010000163.1 GCA_031260775.1 Christensenellaceae bacterium | reverse complement strand
CACCACGAAAAGTGGGACGGCAGCGGCTATCCCCGCGGAATTAAAGGCGAAAAAATCCCGTTAGAAGCGCGCATAATGGCAATTGCCGACGTGTACGACGCGCTGATTTCCCACCGTCCGTACAAGAAACCGATGCTGCACAGCGAGGCTGTATCAATAATTATGAAAGGTAAAGGCTCGCATTTTGACCCAACTTTGTGCGATGCGTTCAAAAACGTCAATTTGGCGTTTGATGAAATTGCACAAAGGCTCGGAACGGAATTCGATATGCCCGAAATGTTTGAGATTTAATGATACGCAGAGTTAAAAGCATAGGAATATATGAAATACTGTCGCTCCTGTACATAGGGCTATTTCTCACGAGGTTAATTTATCTTTGGATTTCATTGCGGAACCTTTCAAGTCTAACAATGCCGTTTGTCGTTATGATTCTCGGAATCATCGCGGTTGCGTTACTTTACGTAATCCCGCGCATTATGCGAAAGAGCTATTCTACGAACTTACGGAATTATATTATTATCGGGATTTTTTCCGTAGTAAACGCATATTTTTCATTTTTTGCAGAACATAGTTTTACGTTTATGCCGCTCACCTTTGCCGCGCTTATCGCCGTCGAGAGTATATCGCTGAAAAAGATGCCGGTCGTGTTCACCTCCGGAGTGTCTGCGGTATTCATTGTGCTTTATCTTTTAATAAACCGGGCAACCGCTTTCGCAAACGGTGATATGACGGCGGTTTACCTCGTGATTCTTACCGGATTAGTCGCGGCAATCGGCTTTTTTACAGCGGTATGGTGCAGTAAACAACTCGGAATAGGGGCTAAAATGGTATCCGAGGCGGAAAGATTGAACCACGAGAGCAATGAATTTTTGAAGCTCATAAGCCACGAAATCCGCACGCCTATGAACGCGGTATTGGGCACGGCGGAAATCATTTTGGCGTCGCTTGAAAGGTTCACCGTTGACGATATACGGCATAATGCCGAGCCGATGAAGGTTGCCGGAGCCGATTTACTGTTGCTGATTAACAACATTTTGGATATTTCCAAAATAGATAAGGGACAAATGTCGCCGACCGAGGTTTCCTATAACGGCGAGGCATTTTTCCGAAGCGTTACCGACGCCGCACGCGCAAGGGCTGAGGATAACGCCGTTACTTTTACTACGGATATTAAATTAGTGTTCGCGCCGTATCTTATCGGTGACGAAAACAGACTAAGGCACATTTTTGTTAACATTTTGCAATGCGTAATTGCAAACTCAAAAGGCGGTACGGTTGGGTTGTCGGTCAGACAAACGCTGTCGCCCGACGGCGTCGTAATTTTTCAAGCCGACATCGCCGCAAGCGGCAGCCGCGGCGTCAAGTACGGGGCTTATAGAAACTATCTTGAATTTCTTTCACCTACAAGCCAAGAGGTTCAAGGTATGGATTTAGGCTTTAACCTCACACAAAAACTGCTTGTTCTTATGAACGCCACACTCGAAATGACGGGGGGGACGGACAGACTCGTGTTTTCGCTGATAATTCCGCAGAAAATTTCCGATATAGCGGTCGAGGACAATACCTCCGAGGTAAAGTCAAACGGCGCGTATTCTTCAATCCGTGCGCTCGTTGTCGATGACAATCCTGCTAATTTACAAATTGCAAAAGCCTTACTAAAATCACGCGGGCTGACCGCGGATACGTCAACCTCGGGCACCGAAGCAATGGAAAAGGTTGCGGCACGCGTCTATGATATCATTTTTATGGACCACAAAATGCCCGGTATGGACGGTTTGCAGACAACCAAGGCGTTGCGCGATATGAACATAAACGGCAGCGGCAGCGTGCCTATTGTCGCGCTCTCCGCAAACAGCGACAGAAACTACGAAGAACTGTTTTTAACGCACGGAATGGATGCGTTTTTAAGCAAACCTATTTCGGTTGCGGAGCTCGAAACCGTTCTGAAAAAGTATATTGCGCCCAAAAAGCGCGCCAGTATCGAACGGCTCACGCTTAATCCGCGTGTTTATTTTGCAATTAAAGACGTTAATACCGCCGTCGGAATCAAAAATACTGACGGGAATAAGGATGCCTATATTGTCGCACTGCGGACGTTCGTCAACGGAGCGAACCAACAAAGCGAAATTATCGAGCGCGCGTTTAACGCAAAAGACTCATTTACGCTCGCCCGTGAAGCCGCAAAGCTCAAAAAAACCGCCCGGGACTTAGGCGCGGATAAAGCGGGAGGGCTTGCCGCCGCCTTAGAAGCCGCCGCAAAAAACGACGACCGCGACGCTATGACCGAACGGACAAGCAGAGTATTAGGCGAACTAAAGACCTTGCGCGCGAACGTTCAGTCGTTTTTGGACTCGTACGCCGCGGCTCCCTCACGCCGCACAATTTCGATTGAAAAGCTCACCGAAAAGCTGCGTATAATTATCGCCCTCGCAAAGCGGTATCGCTTGGATGAGGCTGAAGGCGTTGCAAGCGAATTACTTAAAAACCCCTTCGGCGACGAGTTGACCATGCTGCTCGAGGAATTGAAGGAATACGTCGTAGGTTTTAAGGAAGCGGAAGCCGCGGAATCGGCGGAGAAAATTATTAAGCTTATCGCGGCGGCACAGGAATGATAAGAATTGAGATGCGGACAATTGATACGATTTTTGTCACCCTGCGCGAAGTAGCGGGGTCTATTCCTAAAATTAATGGATTCTGCGACTTTGCGCAGAATGACAACACGATTGTCCGCTTCAAAAACCGATATGACTTTGAACGTTAAACAATGGATATTGCGTATTTACGCGGTCATCGCCCTTGTAACGGGGGTTATTTACCTTACGCAATTGATTGGAGAAAGTGAATTTTTCCCGGCGGCAATCGGTTCGGCAGCCTTTTTCGCCGCGCTCGTTTTCTTTGCCGAGTTCAAACCGATTAAACCCGAGGTTCGGGCGGTTTGCTCACTTGTTTTACTGCTTGTTTTGAATTTCTATCTGATTAATATAACCGATGCGCTCACCGCCGCGCCGCTGTCCGTTATCGTTGTAACCTTCGCCTCCGCAGCCTTCCTTAATAAGAGAATTTTGGCTACCGTCACGGCTGTTTGGAACGTTTTAATCGTTCTGCTGCTCGTGCGCGCCGCAATTCTTTCAACGCAATTGTACGCGCTTGACTATATTTTTTATATTCCCGTAATGGAATTGTGTGCGCTCGGCGCGTACGTTCTTATCAAAACCGTCACCGTAATGCTCGAAGAAAGCTACGCAATGGCGCGCATTTCGGAGAGCGCAAGCCGTGCAAAAACCGACTTTTTAGCCAACACAAGTCACGAAATTCGCACGCCGATGAATGCGATTGTCGGTATGACGGGGCTGATTATGGCGGCGGATAAGCATACGCCTAAGGATGAAATCAAGGACAAAGTATTGCAAATCAAAAGTGCGGGTCAAAATCTTGTTACGTTAATCGAAGATATAATGGAAATCTCCAATATCGAAAACGGGAAAATTAACCTGTTCAGCGCGCCATACGACGTGAACGGTATGATTACCGACGTGACTAATCTTTGCCGCATAAAACTTGAAGGTAAGCCCGTAAGTATGCTTATCGATAGCAACCTCGATGCGTTTCCGCGTCTAATCGGCGACGAACACCGAGTAAAGCAAGTGCTGTTAAATATCATTTCAAACGCCGCCAAATATACCAATCAAGGTCATATATTAGTTAAGTCGTCGGTACGTTTGTCGGAGGGGGGTGCAACGCTCGAAGTGCTTGTTTCGGATACCGGAATCGGAATAAAGGAAGCCGACCTCGCGAAATTATTCAAGGAATTCCAAAGACTTGACGCCGTAAAAAACAAAGATATCGAAGGTACCGGGTTGGGGCTTTCGATAACAAGACGGCTTGTTGACGCGATGGGCGGCGAAATTAAAGTTACAAGCGAGTACGGCAAAGGCTCGAATTTTACGGTAATCATTCCGCAAAAGTTACCTACGGGGACGGATTTAACTACGGAAAACACGGCGGAAACAAGACTTTCGGTGCGCTCAACAAGCGTACTTGTTGTGGACGATAACACTGTGAACCTGACGGTTGCCTTAGGGCTTTTTTCGCTGTACG
>JAISKW010000193.1 GCA_031260775.1 Christensenellaceae bacterium | reverse complement strand
GAAGGCGCGCAGGGTGCCCTGCGCGAGCCCGGCAATTAAAGCGGAAAGCCCCAAGCCGGCAAGGTGAATGTCAAGCAACGGCAGCCAGGTGCGCTTGAAGCCGGCGGCGACCGACGCGTTGACGGACTTGCCCAAGCGGTATTCGTCCTTGATGCGCTCCAGCGTAATCAGGCAGGACAGCGTCGAGAGCCCGAACGAGATCGCAAGCGCGACCAGCCCCGCGGTTGTGTACTGCGCAAGCGGAATAAAGAACAGACCGAAAAAGTAAAGGAATATAAAGCCCAACTGGCTTGCGACGGCGGCGGCGCCCGAAACGCGGTACAGCACGCACAAGCCCACAAGCACCAAAAACGCGCCGACGGCGGCGGCAATCGCAACGGGCTGCACGCCCTTAGGCGCAATGCGCGGGGCGATCGTGCCGAACTCGGCGTTTGTCGTCGTGAGCGTGAGCGGCAGGTTGCCGCTCGCCGCCTTGAGGCAAAACTCAATGACGGTCAGGGAGTTGAAGCTGTTGGCAAAGGACACGTTGCCCTGACGGAAGCCCGAGTTAATGTTGGCGGTTGCCGTCTTTTCCTCGCCGGCCTCCGTCCAAACAATGGTAACGGTTTTGGTTTCGGCCGTCCCGCCCTCCTTCTTAAAGAGGTCGCGCAACGCCTTTTTGGCGTCGCCCGAGAATGTCAGCTTGACGCCGTAGTTATTGTCCACCGACGTGATTTGCGCGTCCTTGAGCTCCGTGCCCGACTCGTTGGCGATGATTTTGTCGCCGTACTTGATCCGCACCGTCGTGGGCGTGCCGACCGCGGTCAACAGCGTTTGCGTGCCGGAGTCCAGCGCGCCCGCCATCTCCACGCGCACCTTGTTGCCCGAGAGCGAGTAGGCGACCGAATCGGAGAAGCTCTGCCCCTCCAACGCGCGCGCAACGCCCTTTGCGGTGAGGTCAAGGCGTTTGCTCAGCTCCTCGGCGCTGTAAACGTCCTCGACGTCCTCATCGGCGAGCGCAAAGACCGCATACGCGCCGCCCTTACTGTCGATGCTGCGGTGCGCGGCGTCAACGCCGCCGGCAAAGCCGAGGTAGTTACTGAAGCTCGGAAACTTCATTGGAATGACCGCGAAAACAAGTCCCGCCAATATAACGGCGACTATCAAGGATAATTTAATAATCGCGTTTCGCTTTTGCATGTGCGCCTCCTAGTATGACTTGGCGTCCCGAAAGGAACCCCATAACGACTAACCGTAGTATTATAACTTAATTTTATCAATCCGTCAAGCGGAAAGCAATTGGAATTCATAACAATTGCAATTTTGTAACTTCTCAAAGTAAGTGCAACAGTAGCCTTGGGAGTTGTGGTTTGTGTGAGAAGCCTTTTTGTGGCAGCATTTAGTCTAGGAATACTTTCCTAGGAGATAACCGATTGCGGAACATAGTGGTTTTCCCTTATAGTCATGTTTATCGGTTTCCCTCGATTATCCCGAAATACCTAAGTATTTCCTTGAATTTGTCCTGTGCAGAAAGGCATGTGTCGAGAAGAAAGCCTCTTTGCTGCTCCCATTCCTTTAAGCCGCGGTAATAGAAGCTGCGGTGATGCTCATCAATAATGAACGGCACAATATTATTGGCTAAGCACTCCTTAAACATGATAAGCCGCCCCACGCGTCCGTTACCGTCTTGAAACGGGTGAATGGATTCAAACTCCTTGTGGAAAGAGATAACGTCCTCTATCGTCTTGTTTTCAATGGCTTTGTAATTGTCCAACAATTCGCGGATACGCTTTTGCACCTCTTTCGGCGGACAGGTTTCCTCTCCTCCGACCTCGTTGGGTTTTAATTTGTAATCCCCGACGCGGAACCACGCCTTTCTGCTGTCGGTCGTGCCGGCTTTAAGCGTAAAGTGAAGCTCCTTTATCATCGTTTCGGTAAGCGCTTTTTTTGCGTTCTCTATGATAAACTGAATGCATCTAAAATGGTTGCCCGTTTCTATGATGTCATCGACGCTCGCATCCTCTCCGGTCACCCCTATCGTGTTGGTTTCAAAGATGAGGCGCGTTTGGTCGTGTGTCAGGCGGTTGCCCTCGATATGGTTTGAATTGTAGGTAAGGTCTATTTGAACGCGGTGATAAATGCCGCCGTTCAATTTGGCATCCATTTCTTCCTTGAGAATATTTAAGAGCGGATTGTCGCTGAACCTCTTTGCATTGACACGCTCCGGCGGCAATGCGCTCTCGGGAATGTTCCAAGTCTTGCCCGTTAAAAATGCACCCTGCAGCTTACCCCGCATACAATAATTGCGAACCGTCCTATCGGACATTCCCCATTTCTTTGCGGTTTCGGAAACCGATAAAAATCCCATAGCCATACCTCCCAAGTAATGCTCTTATAGTTTATACCTTTATCGGCATAAAGTCAAGCAAATATTTGTTAACAATCTTATTATCTTGCCGATAACGGCATGTATTAAGGCAACCTGTCGATTTGCAGTCGGTTTTAACTGTATCACATGATGTAGTTAAACGCAAAAAAAGCCGCCCTCATGCCCGGCTTCTCGCTATGCACGGGGCGACTTTCGGCTATTGTATCGCTATCTCGCTTTCCGTTCCGCAGCGGAGGACAAACCTCGCCTTTTGGCGAAACGGCGCGGGCTCTTTATGAACCCGCGCCGTTTTTTGGCGTTCCCGACACGAATCGAACGTGCGACCCCGAACTTAGGAGCGATAAGCAACTCGCTTTAAGTGGTTCAAATAGGCTAATTTCGTTCGTTTCGTGCGGGTTTTACGGTATTTTCAGCCTTATTATAACTCATTTCGTTCGGTTTGTCCAATGTATTCAATCCCGTTTATTTCGTTTGGGTGTATTTTGGGTGTAAAATTCGGGTGTACTTGGGTGTACGCAAAGATAGATGGTTTACTCAAAATAGGAGTATAAATACGTTGAAACGATTGGCGTTTGTCAGTCGGTTTTTATTCCTTAAAAAGAAAACGGCAAGTTGTCCACATTTCCACAAGCGATTACAAAACGGCGGAGCCAATAAAGCCCCGCCGTTTTAGTTAATCGTCTACATATAAG
>JAISKW010000100.1 GCA_031260775.1 Christensenellaceae bacterium | reverse complement strand
TTATGCACTTTTAAGAACTCCGCAATCTTTGAAAATTCCAACACGCCGACGGAAGGTACGCATTCCGCTATCGCCGCAATACCCGCATTACCCGGGATTGCATAAATTTTGTTCACCTTCGGGCTCTTTTTCAGTTGTAACACTATCGCGTGTTCCCGTCCGCCTCCGCCTATTACCAGAACGCTTGCCATACTATATTGTCGGAGTGGGCTGTTTGCGATTACAAATCCTTTTGGCGCTTTTAAGTGTAAAATTGCCTTGTTCCATCGGCAGTACCTACGGCACAGCCATCGTCAAGTCATCAATTTTATTTCTTAAAATAGCTCAAAACTATTTTGTAACCGCAAAAGTCCTGCTCCTTATTATTATATAACATCTCGCGGCAACCTCCGAAAACCGAACTCCGTCGGGAGAGGAAAACAGTGTTGTCATTCTGCACGAAGTTGCAGAAGCCATACATAATAAGCATTGAACCCTGCGGCTTTGCGCAGGATGACAAAATTAAATTAAGATTGTCCGCGCTCGCTTTCCCCGACAACTGCAAACAAAAGCCGCTTTAATTTGACAAAAACCGCGCGCGCACACACTATATATAAGCTATTTGTGCAAGCGGCACGCTTTTTCGCTTTGCTCAAAATACGCTTCGGATATGATTAGGAACGACCTTAGAAACATTGCCATTATCGCGCACGTTGACCACGGCAAAACTACCCTCGTGGACGCGCTGCTTGCCCAGGGCGGTGTTTTCCGCGCGAATCAGGCGGTGGAGGACTGCGTTATGGACTCCAACCCTCTCGAAAGAGAACGCGGCATTACAATCCTTGCAAAAAATACCTCGTGCATTTACAAGGACATAAAAATTAACATCGTTGACACCCCCGGTCACGCCGACTTCTCCGGCGAGGTTGAGCGCGTTTTGAAAATGATTAACGGCGTTGTTCTCCTCGTTGACGCCTACGAAGGCCCTATGCCCCAAACGCGTTTCGTTTTGCAAAAGGCCCTCGAAATGAACCACAAGGTCATCATTTGCATCAACAAAATCGACAAAGCCGACGCCCGTCCGCGCGAGGTTTTGGAGGAAGTTTACGACCTCCTTTTAGAACTCAACGCCAACGACGAACAGCTCGAAAGCCCCGTCGTTTACTGTTCCGGACGCGGCGGCACGGCAAGCCTCAGCCCCGATGATATCGGCACGGACATTTCCCCGCTCTTTGAAACAATCGTCAGTCACATTGCGCCGCCCGAGGGTGACGAAAACGCTCCTTTGCAAGTCCTCGTTTCGTCAATCGACTACAACGATTTCGTCGGTCGTATTGCTATCGGCAGAATCGAGCGCGGAATTATGCACCCGAACCGCGAGGTCACCGTTTGCGAGTACCACGAGGGCGTGCAATACAAATCCAAAATTACCAATATTTACATTTTTGACGGACTAAAAAAGGTTGCCGTCGAAAGCGCGTCGGTCGGCGACGTCGTATCGTTCTCGGGCATATCCGGCATCACAATCGGTCAAACCGTTTGCGCAAATGATTTAATAGAACCCCTCCCGTTCGTGAAAATCGGCGAACCCACCCTTCAAATGGAGTTCTCCGTCAACAACAGCCCGTTCGCCGGTCGCGAGGGCAAATACGTCACCTCACGTCACCTCCGCTCACGTCTCGAAAAGGAACTTCTAAAGGATGTTTCTCTCAAGGTCGTTGACGGCGACACCGCCGATTCGTTCCTCGTTTCGGGCCGCGGCGAAATTCACCTTTCAATTCTTATCGAAAATATGCGCCGCGAGGGCTACGAATTCCAAGTCGGTATGCCGCGCGTTATTAATAAAACCATTGACGGCGTTATTTGCGAGCCTGCCGAACTCCTTGTATGCGAGGTTCCCAATGAGTTCGTTTCCAAGGTTATGGAGCAAATGGGCATCCGTCAAGGCGAGCTTGTAAAGATGTCGCCGAGCGGCGACACGCGTATGAAATGCGAGTTCAGGGTTCCGGAACGCGGACTTATAGGGTATAAAAACGAGTTTTTGAATAACACGCACGGGCAAGGTATAATGAGCGCGCTTTTCGACGGTTATATGCCTATGAAGAAAGCCATCACCACCCGTATCACGGGCTCGTTAATCGCTCACGAGACCGGCGAGGCTGTAACTTACGGTATGTACAATGCGCAGGGGCGCGGCGTTCTCTTTATCGTTCCCGGTGAGCAAGTTTACGAAGGTATGGTTGTCGGTATGACTCCGAGCGGTGAAGAAATCACCGTCAACATTTGCAAAACAAAGCACGTCACCAATATGCGCGCTTCCGGCAGCGACGACGCGCTCCGTCTTGAGACTCCGCGCCGCTTCTCCCTTGAAGAATGCATCGAGTTCCTTGCCGCCGACGAACTCCTTGAGGTCACTCCCAAAAACCTCCGTATTCGCAAAATTACTCTTGACAAGGAACTCCGTATGCGCATTCTTATGAAGCAACGCGACGCGCTTAAGAAGTAGAGTCTATTGCGGGGAAGAAAAATAGGTTTGGATAATACACAGAAAGGCGCAACCACGCGCCTTTCTTACTTTTTGTAATATGGATATTTTGTTGGTAAATGATGACGGGTATGATGCGTTAGGGTTGAAAACGCTGGCAAATCGACTCATTAAAGACGGTCACAAGGTGACCGTTTGCGCGCCCGAGCGCGGTATGAGCGGCGCGGGGCATGCCATGACTTTTAGGGTGAAACTTAGCTGTATTAAAAGAGAGGGGTATGAATATCCTTGTTATTCAGTCAACGGCTACCCTTGCGACTGCGTTTTAATCGGCACGACTTTTATGGACAAAAAGCCCGATATGCTTATTTCGGGCATCAACAGCGGCGCGAATTTGGGCACCGAAGTGCTGTATTCGGGTACCGTAAATGCCGCTATCGAGGGCGCGGTTCGCGGAATTCCCTCAGTTGGATTATCGCAATGGCGCATGGGCGAGGACGCCGTAAACGCGCAATACGCCGCCGATTATTTTGTTGACAGGCTCGAGCTGTACTACAACATTTGCAAGGGCGGCACTCCTATATCCGTAAACTGTCACAACCCCTCAAGACCCGACGTCGGCGACAAAATCGCTTCGGTGCAAGGCTTACGCCTTTACGACGAAAACTACGAAATACATAATGAGGGAGAAGTTACGACGTTCTTCCTTGACGGCGAGCCGAAAAAGGTAAAACAAAATCCGCTTTCCGACGTTGCGTTGTTCAAGGAGGGCTACTCAACAATTCTTCCGCTGCGCTACTCCTACAACAATCCCGAGACCGCCAAGCGTTTACGCGCCAAGTTTGGACTTTAATCTAATAATAAGGTAATATTTAGAGGATATATTATGAAAGTATATAATTTTTCAGCAGGTCCGTCGATGCTTTACGACGAGGTTAAAGCGGAAGCGCAAAAAGACTTTTTTGATTACGCGGGGAGCGGAATGTCGGTCACCGAAATGAGCCACCGCTCGAAGCCCTACGAGGCTATAAACGCCGAAGCAAACGCGCTTTTCCGCGAGTTAATGCACATTGACGACACTTATGAGGTGCTGTTCGTTCAAGGCGGCGCGTCGCAACAATTCGAGGCGATTCCCCTTAACCTTTTGAAGGCTCAAGGGAGCAAAGCCGACTATCTTGTTACGGGTAATTTCGCTTCCAAAGCCGCAAGCGAGGCGAAGAAATACGCCGACGTTTACGTCGCGGCAAGCTCGAAGGATAAAAATTATACCTATATCCCTAAGACCTATACCTTCCGCGACGATGCGGACTACGCGCATTTCACATACAATAACACGATTTTCGGCACGCGCTTTAACGCCGTACCGCAGGCGAACATTCCGCTTGTTACCGATATCAGCAGCAACATTTTGTCGGAGGAAATCGACGTAAACAAGTTCACACTCCTCTATGCCGGCGCGCAAAAGAACATCGGGCCGTCGGGTTTGACCGTGGTTATCGTAAAGAAAGACGCAATCGGCAAGCATTTACCCATTTGCCCTACGATGCTTTCGTACCAAATTCAAGCGGACAACCAAAGCCTTTACAACACACCTCCGTGCTTTGCCGTTTATATGGCGATGCTCACCTTGCGTCATGTTAAAAAGCTCGGCGGCGTTAAAGCCGTTGAGGCGCACAACATCGCTAAAGCCGGGCTTTTATACGATTTTATCGATAATTCCGCGCTCTACACCAACAAGGTTGCCAAGGAAGACCGCTCACGTATGAACGTTCCGTTTGTCACGGGCAACGAGGAATTGGACGACAAGTTCGTAAAAGAAGCGGCAAAAGCCGGTTTAGTTTCGATAAAAGGTCACCGTTTAGCCGGCGGAATGCGCGCAAGTATTTATAACGCAATGCCGGTAGAGGGGATTAAAACCCTCATCGAATTTATGAAGAAATTCGAAATCGAGAATAAGTAATTGAGAGTAATCACGGGAAAATACAGGGGGAGGTCACTTGAAACCCTCCCCGACACATCGGTTCGACCGACGCAAGACAGTATAAAGGAAGCAGTTTTTAATCTATTACAAACGCGCGTTTCCGATGCACGGGTCTTGGACTTATTCGCAGGAAGCGGCGCACTCGGCATCGAAGCCCTCTCGCGCGGCGCGTCCGAGGCGGTGTTTTGCGACAACAGCCGCGAAGCCGGTGCGGTTTTGCTTAAAAACCTCGAAAAACTCGGCGAAACGAACTTTAGGTTTCTTAACAAAGACTTTAAGGAGGCGTTAAAAGCACTTCGCGGCGAAAAGTTCTCAATAATTTTCCTCGACCCCCCTTACGATAAGGAGTTCTACGACAAGGCATTAGCCCTGATTGCCGACTACGATTTGTTAGAGGACGACGGCGTCGTCGTTTGCGAAACGCGCGCGGCACATCCGCGCCTATCTTCGCATATTATTGAGAATTTACGGGAGGAAAGCGAAAACACTTTAGCGGTTTACGACTCGCGTCAATACGGTACAACGCAAATTCAACTTGTAAAAAAGTGTTCGGTTTGTCTGATTCCCGGCTCGTTTTCGCCGTTTACAAAAGGACATTTGCAGATCGTTGAGGAAGCTTTAGAGTCCTACGACGTCGCAGACGTTATTGTTTTTACAAACCCCGAAAAGTCTTCGCCGTTCAAGGTCGAAGCGCGTTTGGATATCATAAAGGACAGCTTAGGCAAGCTTGCTCCGCGCGTAAACGTCGGCTACGACAAGGGCTTTGTTTCCGATTACTGCAAGAAAAATGCAATTACGCATATAGTTAAAGGCATACGCAACTCCGCTGACGAATTATATGAAAACGCACAATCGTTGTATAATAAAGAGTACGGCAACGCGACAACCGAGTACGTTTACGCAAAGAAACCCGAAATTTCCTCCTCCGCGTTCTGGCAAACCGTTAAAATCGGCGGCGATTACAAAGGCTTAATTGCAAAAAACGCTCTGATTACCGTGCGAAAACACTTAAAAAATATAAATAACCTTAAAGGAGAATAAAATTATGATGATACAACCACCCATTGACGAACTTATTAAAAAAGCACCCTGCCGTTACGCACTCGTAACAGGTGTTGCTAAACGCGCGCTCGAAATTACCGAGGCACAGCTTTCCAACAACAGCGAGGAAGGTACGGAAGGCAAGGACAAAGCCATTTCGCAGGCTTGCAAAGAGATATATTCTGACGAGTTTATTATCAAAATCTAAGGATATTAGGTAAATATTCCACGGGATACTTGTTCTTCTTCGGGCTCGGGGTCGAGAAGGATATTAGGTAAATATTCCACGGGATACTT
>JAISKW010000078.1 GCA_031260775.1 Christensenellaceae bacterium | reverse complement strand
AAACGTACTCGAATACGCAGGATTTGCGCTCGCCGGCGGCAGGGAGGTAGGTTGAGGTTAATACGCCGTCGGTATCGACTTTGACGATTTCGCCCGGTTCAACGTCGCGGATGAGCGTCGCGCCGACGGCGGCAAGTGCGCACGATTCGCTTGCAAAAACGACGTCCTCGCCGCGGAGCCCCAAAACGAGCGGCTTTAACCCGAGCGGGTCGCGGACGGCGTAAAGTTTTTCCTCGGCGGTTATTACAAGAGCGTACGCGCCGACTAACTCGGAACATGCAAGACGGATACCCTTTTCGATATCGTCCGCGCTGTAGTAGTTAATGAGCGAGGCTACAACCTCGCTGTCGGTGGAGCTTAGGAAAATGTGCCCGGCTCTGAGCATTTTTTCCTTAATTTTAAGCGCGTTTGCGATATTTCCGTTATGCGCGACCGCCATACGACCCTTGCGGCCGTAAAAAACGACGGGTTGGGCGTTGACGAGGTGCGACGAGCCGGTTGTGGAATATCTCGTATGCCCTATACCCACGCGCGAGTGCGGCAAGCGTCCTAAGGTTTCCTGCGAAAAGACTTCGCCTACAAGCCCCATTCCCTTGTGGTATTCGATTGAAAATTTGTTGGTTTTGCCCTCGGAGTGCAACGCAATCCCCGCGCTTTCCTGTCCTCTGTGCTGGAGTGCGAAAAGCCCGTAGTAAATGTCGTGTGCGATGTCCTTTTTCTCACGGGAGAGAATGCCGACAATGCCGCATTCCTCGTTAATCGAGCGGCAACAATAATGGTTATTATTATCTGACATGAGATTAAAAACCCTCCGTTTCGGGAGGGCTTTATTTTATTTGTTGCCTAAAAGTCTGTGTAAAACTTCCTGGTATGCGTCCTCAACTCCGCCTAAATCGCGGCGGAAACGGTCTTTATCCAACTTTTCACGGGTAGTCATATCCCAAAAACGGCATGTGTCGGGGGAGATTTCGTCCGCGAGAATAATTTCGCCTTTATATCTGCCGAACTCTAACTTGAAGTCGATAAGGTCAATGTTAATATCCTTCAAAATGCCGCGCAACACGTCGTTTACTTTGAACGCAAGTGCCTTGATTGTATCGAGCTCGGCTTCGGTTGCCAAGTCCATAGCGTACGCATGGTAGTCGTTAATCATCGGGTCGCCGAGTGCGTCGTCCTTGTAGGAGAACTCCAAAACGGTTTTCTTTAATACGACTCCCTCGGGGATTCCTAACCTTTTCGAAAGGCTGCCGGCCGCGATATTGCGGACAATTACTTCAATCGGGACAATTTTCACCTTTTTTACAAGGGTGTCGGTGTCGCTGACCGCTTTGATTAAGTGAGTTTTTACGCCTTGCTTTTCAAGCAGTGAGAACAAATGGTTCGAGCATTTGTTGTTAACAATGCCCTTGCCGGCAATCTGTCCCTTTTTTAACCCGTTGAATGCCGTCGCATCATCCTTGTAGCTAACCAAAACTACATCCGGGTCGTCCGTCGAAAATACCTTTTTTGCTTTGCCTTCGTATAGGAGTTCCATTCTCAAATTATACTTCCGTTTCTTAAATGGCTAAAATTTATTTTTGAAGGGAATATGTTTTCCTAAAAGAAACAAAAACGAATATTTGGAGATTACACAACAAGGCGTAACTGCGCGCATTGTTTTCGTTTGTCTTTTTGTTTGTTGTACTTGTTCCCCGTGATGATTTTGAAAGGGTTAATACAGCTGTTGCGGATTAATATCCGTGCTTACGAACACGCCTTTGCGGTCGGTTTTTGCGGAGGAATATATAAATTCCGCGACCTCCGGCGCGGCGGGAACGGGGGCGACTATGATAATTTGATAACGGTATTTATTCTCTATTCTTGAAATTTCGGACTGCGCCGCCGCCAAACTCAAAAACGCGGAGGGGTTCTCTGTTTTGTAATCGCGTAAAACCGTGTAAATTCCACGCGCGGCGATTACGGCGGATTCTTGCTCCTCACTCGTCACCAAAATGCGGTATATGCGCGAAAACGGCGGGAATTTTGTAACCTCCCTTGAGTTAATCTCCTTTTCGTAAAACCCGTGATAGTCGTATTTTTCGGCAAAACGGAACACAAAATGGTCGGGATTCAGCGTTTGCATAATAACGCGCCCGGCTTTTTCCTCGCGCCCCGCCCGACCCGCAACCTGCGTTATCAGCTGAAATGTCCGCTCGTAACTTCTGTAATCGGGAAAGTACAACGCTTGGTCGGCATCCAAAATTCCCACGAGCGTTACGCTCTTGAAATCGTGCCCCTTTGCAAGCATTTGTGTGCCTACTAATATGTCCGATTCGTGATTTGCAAAGGCTTGTAAAATGTTCAAATATGCATCTTTTTTCGTGACGCTGTCGTTATCCATCCTTGCGATTTTCGCGTTCGGAAAGACTCTTTGGAGTTCCGTTACAACCTTTTCGGTACCCGTTTTGCCGTCTTTGAAGTCGCTTGCGCCGCACTTCGGGCAGGTTTTTAGCATAAAAAACTTGTTGCCGCAGTAGTGGCATTTTAACGCCCCTTCGCTTTTATGGTATGTAAGCGAAACGTCACAATCGGTGCAAACGGCGACATAGCCGCACTTGCGGCATTGCACCTTTGAGGTGTAGCCGCGGCGGTTCAAAAACACCATTACCTGTTCGTTTGCTTCAAGCGCGGCATCGATTGCTGTTAAAAGCGGTTTGGAAAAAAGACCTAAATTGCCGTCGCGCATTTCGAGGCGCATATCCACGGTTTCAAGCCGCGGCAGGGTTTTGTTGTTGGCGCGGCGGTTCATTTCGATTAGGGTATACTCGCCTTTTTTCGCCTTAAGATACGTATCGACGGAGGGCGTTGCGCTGCCCAAAACGAGGCGCGCGTTGCTCTCCTTTTGCCTAAGTTCGGCGCACTCGATTGTAAAATAGCGGGGGTTACTTTCGCTTATGTAGCTGCCGTCGTGTTCCTCGTCGATGATAATCACGCCTAAGTTCGTAAGCGGCGCGAACAGCGCGGAGCGTGCGCCCAAAGCGATTTGCGCCTCGCCCTTAATGAGGCGCGCCCACTCGTCGTAGCGTTCGCCGTCCGACAGTCCGCTGTGCAAAACGCTCACGCTTTCGCCGAACCGAGAGCGGAAAACGCCGAGCATTTGCGGAGTTAAGTAAATTTCGGGTACAAGCATAATCGCGGTTTTACCGCTCGCAAGCGCGTCGTCAATCAGGCGCATATAGACCTCGGTTTTGCCGCTCCCCGTTACGCCGTGCAAAAGGTATGTGCCGCCGCCGCCCTTTGTAATGACTTCGATTGCGTTCGCCTGCTCCGCAGTGAAAACGACGTCCTTGCGCTCAATATTCATTGCCTTCGGGGTTCGGCGCAGTTCCTTTTCGGATTTGGTTAAAATGCCCTTATTGCAAAGCGTATTAATTCCGCTTTGGGAGAATTCTTTAGTTAGAATACTTTCGTACTCGCCGCCGTCCTTAAGCCGTTCGATAATATCAAGCTGCGCTTTCGCGGTGGATTTTACAAGCTTTACGGCTTCGTCATAAGCTATAGCAAGTTCGATATAGTTACGGTTCAAGGCTTTTACTTTGCCGCCGCGAAGTTTTGAGGGGATAAACAGCCTTAAACTGTCGATAAGCCGCACGTTTTGCGTTCTTAAGAACTCGGCGATTTCCAAAAATTCGGGCAAAATAACGGGGTAGGGGTCTAAGGCGGCGGTAATTGACTTGAAATTTATAGTTTTGTCCTTTTCGGAAAGCGGCTCGCTCGATTTGTCTTTAATAATGAACCCCTCAACGGTCATTTTGCCGAACGGCACGGAAACGCGCGTACCCACTTCGAACGGCGTTTCGGACACGTAATCGAAGCCCCTATCGAGAGCGTTTGCGGATAAATCAACGATTACACTGTAGCGGTACACGCACTAATTATACGCTATTTATTGCTTATGAGGTATTTCCTCAATGTGCTTTTTACCTCACTTATGTCAATCGGCTTGCAGATGTGCGCGTTCATACCCGACTCCAAACTCTTTTTAACGTCGTCGGAAAACACGTTAGCCGACATTGCGACTATCGGGACCGGGGTAGCCGTTGTACCCTCGATTGAGCGAATTTTGCGCGTGGCGTCGTATCCGTCAAGCTCTGGCATTTGGATATCCATAAATATCAATTCATACTTTCCCGGTGCGGCGGTAAACATTTGCACGGCAATAGCTCCGTTTTCGGCGCAGTCAATTTTTATGCCCGTATCCTCAAGCAGCGACATTACAATTTCACGGTTTATTTCGACGTCCTCAACAAGTAAAATGGTGTGATTACTGAAGTTATCGGCTTCCGAAACAACATCTTCGGTTGCCGTTTCAGCGACTATTTGTTCATCGGGACAGAACGCAAAGCAAGCGGTAAAGGTGAACTCCGACCCCGTGCCGGGCTCCGATACTAACGTTAAATCTCCGCCTAAAAGGTTTGCTATTCGTTTTGAAAGCGATAAACCCAAGCCCGTGCCGCCGTACTTTCTTGTCGTGTTGCTTTCGGCTTGCTCGAACGAGCGGAACAACCTCGATTGCTGCTCCTCGGATATTCCTATACCCGAGTCCTTTACGGCGCAAGATATATTATAAACCCCGTCTTTTTCGTCAATCAGACGGATATCTAACGAAATATCACCGCCGTCGGGGGTGAACTTCATTGCGTTATTGAGCAAATTTGCAAGCACCTGCGAGTAGCGCATTTCGTCACCGAAGAGCTTTTCGGGGATAGCGTCGTCGATTTCAACCGAGAATTTCTGTTTTTTAGCCGCAATTTCGATGCAACCGATGCGCGCGATGCGGTTGATAGCATCGCGGAAAACAAATGGCTCGGAATTCAGCAAAAGCTTATCGGCATCCAACTTAGACATATCCAAAATATCGTTGATAATCCCGAGCAAATGCACCGACGCGCCGCGTATTTTGCTAAGAGCGTTTGCGATTT
>JAISKW010000072.1 GCA_031260775.1 Christensenellaceae bacterium | reverse complement strand
CGCATAGCGCAAACGTCCGGCTTTTGCGTCATACCCATACCCGCAACACTGTGCATAGGTTTTTCCTCAATCAGTTGCTCTATTTGCCCCACATCGAATACGCCGTCAACGTCAATCGCGGTTATTTTATCCGTTATGCCCTTGACAATTTCAGGGTCGGCAATGCCGTTCATATAGCATATACACAGGCTTGTGTTGCTTTGCCTGCCGATAATATGCTTTTCAAGAATCAGATTTTTGTTTTTAATTTTACGGCGGATTAGTGAAATGTTTGTCTGTAAATCCTCGGTGAAGCCCTCTTTCGGACCTCTGATTACGTTTTCCGCCTCGGGAATTGTTACCGAACGCTTTTCCCACGACTGTATCGAAAATAAGTAGTATTTTTCGTCGAAATACAGTCCGAGACAGCCGCCGAGAACGCCTTGACAGAGCGAATCTATATCCTTTGTGCTTTTGCAATCGCACGCAACAAAGTTGTGAATATCGCCGTCAAAGCCGTCTGATTTCAGGTACGGGAGAATGTCACGGAAAAGAGTTTCCTTGTTAATGAGCGCATCCTCGTACGCGTAAACGCATACACCCTTAACCGTTTCGCATGTTTTAACCGAAATATCGCAGCTTTCGCCTAACCCTTTTTTAATTTCGTCCTTAATCGACTGCGTTTTGTCAGCGGCTTGCATTTATATTAGTATGAATAAATTTTTCAATTTGCCGTTTTGCTTTATTATATATAAATGGAAAGGCTTATACGTAAAACCGTTGGCGGGCTTTTGGAGGACATTGCTACCAAGCACCCTTTCCGTCCTGCGGTTAAGTACATCGAAGCGGATTATTCCCGCACCTACTACGATTTCAACAGAGATTGTGACGACATAGCAAGAGGGCTACTCGGTATGGGGTTTCAAAAAGGCGACAAAATCGCCGTTTGGGCTACCAATCTGCCGGAATGGCTAATACTATTCTTCGCAACCGCTAAAATCGGCGTAATCTTGGCCACCGTAAACACCAACTATAAAGAAAACGAACTCGCCTATTTGTTGGAAAATTCCGACAGCAAGGCAATTTTTATCTGCGACGGATTAAAAGATATAGATTGCGAAAAAATCATTTACAGTCTTTGTCCCGAGCTTAAAACCTGCGACCCCGGTCGTTTGAAAACCGAGCGGTTCCCATTTTTAACCCACGTAATCAGCTTCGATAACCACTACAAGGGCATGTATCATTGGAAGGATATTAAGGACTTCGGCGTGCTTTTATCCGACAAGAAATTCGCGGCGGCAAAAGCGGCGGTTGACCCCGATGAGGTTATCAATATGCAATACACGAGCGGCACAACGGGGCTTCCTAAGGGCGTGCAGCTTACGCATTTTAATATCGTAAATAACGGTATGCAAATCGGCGATTGTATGAAATTCACCGACCACGACAGGCTTTGTATCCCCGTACCGTTCTTCCATTGCTTCGGTATGGTTTTGGGCATTATGGCGTGCGTTACGCATGCTACCGCGATGGTACCTCTGTTTTTTTATACCCCGATGAAGGTTATGCACGCTATCGAGTACGAGAAATGCACGGCGGTTCACGGCGTACCTACGATGTTCATCGCGATTTTGGAGCATAGAGACTTCAATAAATACAATTTTTCGTCACTCCGTACGGGGATTATGGCCGGTTCGCCTTGCCCCGAGCCGATAATGCGCAAAGTTATCGACAAAATGAATATGCGCGAAATTACCATTACATACGGGCAAACCGAGGCCTCGCCCGCATGCACAATGAGTACGGTTGACGACGATTTAGAGCATAAGGTTACGACGGTCGGCAAGGGCTTGGCGTTTCAGGAAGCGAAGATTTTCGAACCGGGCACAAATAACGAGTTGCCTGCGGGAGTCAGCGGCGAGTTCTGCGTAAAAGGCTACAACGTTATGAAAGGCTACTACAAAATGCCCAAAGCGACAGCCGACACAATTGACGCCGAAGGGTGGCTCAGAACCGGCGATATGGCGTTAAAGACCGAGGACGGATACTACAAAATCACCGGGCGAATTAAGGATATGATTATAAGGGGCGGCGAAAACATATTCCCCAAAGAAATCGAGGACTTTCTTTTAACCCACGAGGGAGTAAAGGACGCGCAGATTGTCGCGGTTCCGAGCGAGCGTTACGGCGAGGAAGCGTTTGCTTTTATCGTTAAACGGGCAGGGTATGAAAGTCTTACCGAAAAGGATATCCGTAAATATATACTCGATAGGTTAGCGCGCCATAAAGTGCCGACATATATCAGTTTTATTAACGAATTCCCTATGACCGCAAGCGGAAAAATCCAAAAGTTTTTACTCCGTGAGGAAGCGAAAAAACTTGCCGGCGCGAGCGGTACGTTAATAGATTTTAAGGATTAATGATAATCGTATGCGGCGCGACGGCCGCCGGGAAAACCGAATACGCGGCGACGCTTGCAAAGGAACACGGTTCGCCGCTGATTTCTGCCGATTCGATGCAGGTTTACCGCGGATTTAACATTGGCACGGCTAAGGAAACGGACGCTGATTTAGGCGTAAAACAGTACGGAATCGATATTTTGGACGGCAACGACCGTTTTACCGTTGTGGATTATAAGTTATATGCAACTAATGTTATTAGCGAATTAGAGTCGAAAGGAATCGAACCGATGGTCTGCGGCGGCACGGGGTTTTATATATCGTCGCTTTTATACGAACAAAATTTCGGCGCGGAGCCGGGCGGATTGGAAGAAGAAATTCAAACCGCGGTCGATGCGGATTCTTCAATCCTCGTAAAATATTTCGAAAAGCTCAAACAATTAGACCCCGAATATGCTGCAAAACTGCACGTTAACGATACGCGCAAAATAATTAAGGCGTATTGTTTCTGCGAGAATTTCGGCAAAAAATACTCCGAACAAAATGAAGAAAAGGTTTTACTGCGCGATGCAAAGATTATTATTCTAAGGCGCGACAGAGCGGAATTATATGAGCGAATCAATAAACGCGTGGATATAATGCGCGAAAAAGGGCTTAAGGACGAGGTCGAAAATTTATTAAGAAGCGGCGTTAGAGGAGATTCGCAAGCGATGCGCGGCATAGGATATAAGGAGTGGTTGCCGTTTATTGACGGGCAATGCGGCGAAGAGGAAGTATACGAACTCATTAAGAAAAACTCGCGCAACTACGCAAAGCGGCAGGAAACTTGGTTCAATCATCAATATCCGCAAGCCGAATTCAAAACGGTGTCATAATTAAGCAAGCATTTTCATTTATTTTAGAGAGGACAAACAGGGAGGTCTAAAAAATGAAAATGAAAACAGAAAGAAAGAAATTATCGCCAAACAAGAAAAAAGCAATAGTATTAGTATCAATGGTACTCTTACTTGCGGCAACCGGGGTACTAAACTACTTCATTAATGTCAACTTGCAAAAGCAGGAGGACGCGGTCCCGACGGGATTGGTATCGCAACCGGTTTTCTTTGACGACTTCCGTGACGTCAGGAGCGTAACGCGCGAAACTGAGCTTGAGGAGCTTGATAATATCATCGCAACCGCCGCAACCGCCGAAACGGTAGCTCAAGCGGAGGCGCAAAAGCTTCACATCACAATGGCGCGCGAAACGGAGTTTATGCTCGAAAGCCTCATCAAAGCACGCGGCTTCGATGACGCTGTGGTTACAATTTCGCAAGAGAA
>JAISKW010000022.1 GCA_031260775.1 Christensenellaceae bacterium | reverse complement strand
AAAGCGCAAGCTCGGTGATTTTACCCGACGAGTCTATGCTCGGCGCACTCCAAAACCACATATCGACAAAAACAAGTAACTATGTGCCGATGCATTGCGCTTATGACTTAACGCCGCCGCTTGACCCGCTCCCCCGAAAAAAGGACGAACGCAAGCCGGCTTATGCAAACCGCGCGTTAAAGGCAGTTGAAAAATTTTTGTTGTGTACGGGGCAAAACATTAATTAGGTAATATATTTATACTGTTTAATATCGCCCCTAAGCCCTAAAATCTCTCATAAAAAAAGAGAGGGCACAACCCCTCTCTTTTTTATTGATTGCTAAATCGGAGCCTTAGTCTTCTTCTTCAACTAATTCCGCATCGGTAGGCAACTCAATTGTGCCTACTCCGCCGTATGTGAACGTATAGGAGAAGGTATAGTTAAGTGTTCCGTTGCGGTATGACTCGCTGGCAACCTCGGCAATTTTGCCGTTATTAATTTTGAGTATGGTTACATATTTGTAGGTAATGGTAATGGATTCTTCCAAAAGCTCGCCGGTTTCTTCATCCCATTGCGAGTCGTAGGAATCTTCATCCTCGAAATAATATCCGCCGTCTTTGTACTCGGCATCTGCGAATTTGCCGGCATAGCCTAAAAATAATTCCTCGGCAGCTCCGTCCATGAAGTTATAGTCGATAACGCGTTTAACCCACTTGCCGTCTACCTGACTGTAGTTGTAGTTTACGTCGTTTTCAACGCCGTAGTATTCCGTTTCCGTTTCGGTCTCATCGCCGGAAGTGTAGGTCTGCGTCATTTTGACTGATGAGCCGTTCACAAGGAACGTTCCTTCGCCGAAATCACCGTCGGCAACCTCTCTCGATTTGATTTCGATTTTTATGTTCACATCGGCTTTTGTAAACTCCGCGTTAGTGGCGGTAAGTACGGCATCAAAAGCTGCGGAGTCCGCAACCGTTTCGCCCACACCGTCCCACTCGTCGTCGCCATTTTTGCCGCACGACGCAAGAACAAACAAAACACCCACCGTCAAAACGGCGGACATCAACAACACAATTATCCTTCGATAATTTTTGGAACTAAATAATTTCATATTTCTCCTATAATTACACTTATTAGTGTAGTTAAATTTTAAGCCTAAAGAGGGTTTTAATCAATACCACAATTTTCCACTTATCTTTTTACCGATACGACAAAGGGCAATTCCTCAATTTTCTGCTTCAAGACGTCGTAGCTTTCGGCGGATTTCAGCGTTAATCCGAATGTAATAAGCGAATAACTTTGTCCTTTTCGGGTGGTCGTCTTGGTCGAAGACGAGTCCATTTTGGCGTTTTCTTTCAGCACTACTATTTCGTAAATTTGCTGAAAATACTTGCCGCTGTCCGTGCCGAAGCACTCAATACGAACCGCAACTTTTTGAACGCCGGACGTAATATTCGTCCATTTTGCCTCGATAAGCCTCTCTTTTTCGAAGCCTTTGGTGTTAGGGCAATCGGTTCGGTGAACGATTACACCCTTGCCGATTGAAATATATCCGATAATACTGTCGCCCTTAAGAGGCGTACAGCACGGCGCAAGCTTGATTTCGATGCCGCTCATCCCGGCAACTATGACCTCGGGCACGACCTTTTCCTTTTTCGGGGTTGCGCGCGAACGCCCCGATTGCGGCTTTACCTCGCGCGCGATTTTGACTTCCTCAACCGAGCCGTCGGCGTTTGCCGCACGGTCTTTTTTGTACGCGGCATAGAGCTTGCTTAGAACCTGCTCGGAGGTTAAGCCGCCGCCCGTAAACCCGACGGATGCGTAAATATCGTCAAGCGAGGCAAGCCCGTAGGTGTGAATAAGCTCGTCCACATACTTCGGCTGCATCAAAACGTCTAACTTAATCTGCTTCTTCTTTGCCGCGCTGACCAAAATATCGTGCCCTAACTTGATTTTTTCGGGGCGGTCGGCTTTGTTCAAAAAGTCCTTAATTTTGTTCCGCGCGTGCGAGGTCTTGCAGTGCAAGAGCCAGTTTAACGAGGGGTTTGCGCTTTGCGAGGTTAGAATATGGACAATCGAACCGTTTTGCAAAACCGTCCTTAGGGCAACATTTTTGCCGTTTATGGTAGCCCCAACGCACTTATCGCCCACTCGTGAGTGGATTTTATAGGCGAAATCGATAACCGTTGCGCCCTTCGGCAAACGCTTTGTTTCGCCTTTCGGTGTGAATACGTAAATCGATTCGTCCTCGCTGATTTCGCTCTTAATACTTTCGGCAATGGTCTTGCCGTCGGCGGTGGCGATAGCCTCGGCAAGCTCCCTTAGCCTTGCGGTTGTCTGCAACTGCTCGTCGGTTGCCGCCGTGTTTTTGCCGAATTCCTTGTATACCCAATGCGCCGCAACGCCGTATTCGGCAATGGCGTCCATTTCGCGCGTGCGGATTTGCACCTCGAACGGCATACCGAACTCAGTCATAAGAGTAGTGTGGATTGACTTGTAACCGTTGCTTTTCGGCTTTGCAATGTAGTCCTTAAACCGTTCGTCCTTTGGGGTGAAGCCCTTGATTGACGAAATCGTACCGAACATATGGTAGCACTCTGCAACGGTGTTTACGATGATACGCACGGCGGAAATATCAAAAATTTCGTCTATTTCTTTCTTTTGCTCTAAAAGTTTTTTGTAAATGCTGTAAACGTGTTTTTCGCGGCCCTTGACCTCGCCGTCGATGTTTTCCTCACGCATTGCGGTTTCGATTGTCGAAACGATTCGGAAGGTATACCCCGTACGCTGTTGCAAAACCTCCTTGCGTTGCTCGTAAATGCGGCGGTATTCCTCCGGCTCGATGTACTGCATAGCGAGGTCTTCAAGCTCGATTTTGATTTTATAAATACCCATTATCTCCGCAAGCGGCGCGTACAAATCGCGGGTTTCCTTGGCGATTTTGCGTTGCTTTTCCGGAGGCATTGCGCCGAGAGTGCGCATATTGTGCAAACGGTCGGCGAGTTTTACGAGGATTACACGGTTGTCCGTGACGGCGGAAAGAATAAAATTGCGGTAGGTTTCGCCGGCTTTATCTATGCGGAATTGCTCTTCCGAGTCCTTGCGGTTAGCATTTTCGCGCTTTTCTGTGGAGGCGGCGAACTCGAATTTCGTAACGCCGCCGACAAGCAGTGAAACCTTCGCGCCGAAATAGGTTTTGAATTCGTCCGCCGTAACGCTCGTATCCTCAACGACGTCGTGCAAAAGACCGGCGCAAACGCAATCGGCGTCACATTTGAGGTCGTCAAGCAGAATTTCGGCAACGGCTATGGGATGGACGATATAGGGCTCGCCGGACTTGCGGCGTTGCCCGGCGTGCTTTTCAAGCGCGAACTCGAGCGCGTGGGTGAGGGTAATAATTTCCACGGGCATCTCTTGCAGATTCCCTATCTTTTTTGCGAATTTCTTTTCGCATTTTTCCAAAAACGCCGCGACTAAGTCCTGCAAGCGTTTACAACGGCTTTGCGCAATCGCGCCGAAAAGCGCGAGAAATTTCTCGCTTTGGTTTTTCTCGTTTGTCGCGCCCGAAGAAAAATAGTCGCATACGGCATCGGTATTGGTTGTTTCGTGAATTAAAATGCCTGCCACGGCAACAGGCGGCAGGCAATTTTTAAGAGAATAGCTGTTTCCGCTGACCTGATTGGCTTGGTTTTCGGTATTTTGCGAGGAAAGCTCTAAGGAGCGGATAATTTTATCGTTTAGATGCGCGGCAAGCTCAACCGAGCGTGCAATTCGTTCCGTATCGCCTGCCGAGAACTTTTTATTACATTGTTCAATAAAGTCCTTCATATAACCGTACAGCCGCCGAATATGCTTTGATTATACTATATTCTGAGCAATAGCCCTAAGTAATTTAACGGGTAGCCCTACGATTGTAGTTACGTCGCCGAGAGTTTTGGTAATTAGCGGGTGAGTGCCGTAATGTTCCTCGTTTTTCGCGTTTAAGTATGTCGCGAGGGTTGCTCCCTCCTCTTGAAAGGCATACGCGCCGGCTTTATCCAAAACGCTGTGGGTTGCGAGATATTCGTCGATTTCGCCGTCCGTAAGCGGCTTGAAGGTCACATCCGCGCTGTCGCAATGCACGGTTATGTTCGAGCCTCTCTTAATTGCGAGAGAGGTATAAACCGTGTGTGTGCGCCCTTGTAATTCTTTCAGCATTTCGAACGCACCCTTTTCGGCGTTCGGCTTGCCGTAGTACACACCGCCGCAATAAACGAGCGTATCCGATGCGATTATTAGACCGTACCCGTCCGCAAAGCCGCACTCTACCGCTTTTTCAAGCTTCCGTTTTGCAATTTCGTTTACCGTTTCTTCGGGAGTCGCGCCGACAAAGTCCTCGTTTGCATCAACCGAGCAAGTCGAAACGTCTTCGAATACGCATTTGATTAATTCCCTTCTCCTCGGGGAGTTTGACGCCAATAAAACCTTCACGCTATTTTTGGAAATCAAAGATGATTATCTCGTTTTTGCCTCCCTTAATGAGCGGTGCGGGAATATAAAGTGCCTGTTTCGGCTTTTTGCCCTTGAATCTGCCGAGGTTGAATCCGTTAACCCAAACGTACCCGTTTGTGTATTTCGAGGTGTCAAAAAGCAAGTCCTGCTTTTCCTCCGCGCTGAATTGCCCCACAAAAAACTTCGGGGAGGTGTTGCCTCTTTCGGCGGTCTTGCCGAGCCTTGCCTCGGTTAAATCGGTAAGCGGCTCGTTATAAATTTCCCAATCGAAAAGCGTTTGAGTGTGGATTCTGATATTCGTTAAGCCTTTTCTATCGATGGTGTGCCCGTAGTTTACGCGCCCGAAAAACTCCAC
>JAISKW010000008.1 GCA_031260775.1 Christensenellaceae bacterium | reverse complement strand
TTTAATGGTTGTGCTTTTCCCCGCGCCGTTCGGCCCTAAAAAGCCTACAATTTCACCGCGGCTTATCGAAAAGCTTACGTTATCTACCGCGGTAAGAATCCTTCCGCCCGCGCTTTTGTAGCGTTTGGTAAGATTTTCTACGCGTAAAATTTCTTCCATATTGGTATTATAATCCTTTTTTACAATATGAATAGCGGCAAAACTTCGTAAGTTCAAAAAAGAAATATATAATGAGAGTATGAAAACTGTCGGTCTGATATCGCTCGGGTGTGACAAAAACCGCACGGACAGCGAAAATATTCTTTTTCAACTCCGCGAGGCGGGGTTTGCGCTCGTGCCCGACGTTCAAAATGCCGATATCGTTATCGTAAACACCTGCGCGTTTATCGAAGCCGCTAAAAAAGAAAGCATCGATACAATTTTGGAATTTGTCGATACAAAGCGCGAAGGACAAACCCTTGTCGTCGTCGGGTGTATGGCGCAACGCTACGGCGAGGAACTCAAAAAAGAACTGCCCGAGGTTGATATCATTGCCGGAGTAAACTCCTACCATAAAATTGCCGAAATTATCGCCGCAAAGAAAGCGTTAACAATAAACGCCGAATACACCCCGTTTACAAAGGGCCGTGTTTTAACGACGCCGCCGCACTACTCGTATCTTAAAATAAGCGAGGGTTGCAACAATAACTGCACATACTGCGCAATCCCCAAAATCCGGGGCAAATACCGCAGCGAAAAATTTGAAGATTTGATTAAGGAAGCCGAGGGCTTGGTTAACGACGGAGTTAAAGAAATTATGCTCGTCGCCGAAGATATCACCCGCTACGGCGAGGACATTTACGGCAAAAACAGGCTTTATGAGTTACTGAAAGAGCTTGTTAAGTTACCCGTTTATAAATATCGGCTAATGTACGCCTATCCCGACAATCTGCCCGATAATATTATTGAACTGATAAGTTCGGAGGAAAAAATTGCAAAATATGTCGATATTCCTCTGCAACATGTGAGTGATTCGGTTTTGAAGCGGATGAACCGCAAAACGGGAAAAGAGAGCATTACCGCCCTGCTTGATAAAATCAGAACAATCAACCCCGAAATTGCAATCCGCTCAACGTTCATTACGGGCTTTCCCGGCGAAACCGAGGCGGAGTTTAACGAGCTGCACGATTTTATCAAATCCGCGCGGATTAACTATGCGGGGTTTTTCGCTTACTCGCAAGAAGAAGGAACGTTTGCCGGCGAAATGCCCGGACAATTGCCCAAATCGGTTAGGAATAAGCGTCAAAACGTCTTATCGAAAGCGCAAAGTGCGGTGATTGTCGAAAGTCAATCGAAATATTTGGGGCAAACCCTCCCGGTAATTTACGAGGATATTGACTATAAACGCAACCTTTTTGTCGGAAGAACCGAGTTCAATGCGCCGAATATCGATACGCTTGTCTATTTTTCAAGTAAAACTCCGTTAGACGTCGGCAACATTTACGACGTGAAAATCACAAAAACCGGGTTCGATTTGTGCGGCGAAAATTAATAATTGAATTGCATTTGAATTCGTGATAAGGTTAGGTGTTATCTTCAAAAGAGAAGCTCTACCGTTTTTTTTATTAAAAACGGCTTAATATACAATGAAAATTGCGATTTCCGCTGAAAGCACAGTCGATTTAAGTAAAGACTTGCTTGAAAAGTACAATATTCATACCGTTCCTTTCGGAATTGTGTTGGGCGACAAATTAGGTTTGGACGGCGAAATTTCGCCCGAAGAAATTATTGCATTCGTTAATAAAACGGGCATTTTACCAAAAACAAGCGCGGTTAACGAAACGCAATTGGACGAGCATTTCACAACGCTTTTGGAAACCTACGACGCCGTCATTCACTTTTCAATATCCTCGAAACTCTCATCCGCTTGCTCTAATGCACGCATTGCCGCAACGCGCCTTAACAATGTTTTTGTTGTGGATACTCTTTCGCTTTCAACGGGCATAGGGCTTTTGGCTATTTATGCGAGGAAATTGATAGACGGAGGCTTGGCGGCGGACGAGGTTTTCAAACAATGTGAGGCGCGCGTTAAGTATATTCAAGCAAGCTTTGTACTTGACCGCTTAGACTACCTCTATAAGGGCGGTCGATGCAGCGCGCTTGCCCTGTTCGGCGCGAATATTTTGCGCATAAAGCCGCAAATTATACTTAAGAACGGCGAAATGCGCCCTAACCGCAAGTATATCGGTCGTAACGATTTAACAATACGAAGATATTCCCGCGAAACGCTGAGCGAGTTTAGCGGCTGCGACAAGTCGCTTGCGTTTATCACCTACACAACCGCAACGCCGGCAATGATTTCCGAAGCGCGCTCCGCACTCAAGTCCGCAGGGTTTAAGGAAATAATCGAAACCCGTGCCGGGGCGACAATCACCTCTCATTGCGGCGATTTAACCTTAGGCATCTTGTTTTTTTCAAAAAAACCTGATTAGTCCCAGGTGTCATCGGCGATAATTTGCGCCGTTACGGCGGCGGTTAATGCCCGTTCTTTATCGATTTTTACCTTAGAAATTATTGTCAACGCGCCGAGACAGTCCCTTTTTGCCGTCAATAACGGAACCGTATATAAGTGCGCTCCGTCCGATTCGGCAAAGCTTTCCTTCATCGCGTCGCGCTTTTCCGATAAAATTTGCTCCGCCTCCGCATCCGCAATCTTGCCTGACGCAAAAAGAATTCCGCCGTCGGAGGATATAACTACCGACGACTCAATCGCGTCCGCAAGGGTTTTAATCACGCTTTTTATGAAGTCCTCATTTTGGACAAGAGGGTCGTACTTCTTTATGATTATCGCCCCCGAGCATTCGGACGGGAGAAACTCAATGTTGCTGTACTCGTTTATTCCCTCTTCGATGCGGAGCTTTTTGGGAATTACAAGACGTCCGAGCGCGTCGATGCGTCTTACGTCGCCGATTTCGGATTTGTTTTGTTCGTTAACTTCGTTTACCATTTTATAGATATCCTTAATTTCCACATTTAGTATGCGGTAATTCCCAATTTACAAACGACAAAATTACTAATGAAAAACGGACGGGGAGGAACCCGCGGTTTTTTCATGAACACATTTCTTGAATTTTTAACGGCTCTGTCGGTAAATTTTTTAATACTTTCGCTGTCGGCGGCGGTTCTTAAAGAAGAAGCCGGCATATTACACTGCGTGTTTTCGGCGGCAATCGGCAGCGTTATCACGCTTGTTTTGCCGTTCCTGAAGGTGTTTGCAGCGTTTGCAAAGCTCGTTTCTCCCGTGATAATGCTCTTACTCTACAAGCACGAGTACAAGACTTCCGGCGAATTCTTCCGTCATCTCACGGTATTTTACACGGTGTATTTCGCGTTTTTGGGCGCACAATACTTTGTTGCGGACTTGTTCGGCATAAGCGAAAATTTCGCACCCATATCCGTTGCCGTCGCAATTATCGGGGTTTTCACATTAGGCTCGAAGTTAGTCGGCAAAGCGTATAAACTAAAAAGCTCGCTAAGAT
>JAISKW010000135.1 GCA_031260775.1 Christensenellaceae bacterium | reverse complement strand
TGACAATCCGACGGACGAGAAGATTTATTACATGGAGGAGTCGTATTCCGGCGGACGGAAGGCGGTTGCGACATCGGATATCGGTAGCATTACCGTTGAATTAGGCACCGTCAGCGGCGGGACTTTTACCCGTGCCGAATATCTTGCCGAGGGTGCGAATCTTGAAGGGTTGAACAATGCTTTCACTATCCCCGGCGTTACGCTTACGTCGTACGAGACTGCCGGCGATTGGGCGGAACTGTCTCCTACGACGGTATATTTACTCCCGAGCGGCAAGGCACTAAAAGGCGGGGAAACTTATGACATTCGGGTGACCGCTACGGCAAGTTACGGCTACTATTTCGCCGGTTGGTGGCGACCGTACTATGACACGACAACTATGGGGCTACAGGGAGATTACCGAGGTAGCCCGGGCACCGCTACGGGGGTGTCCGCTTATTCACCGCATCAGGGAGCCGCAGGAGGGCAAACCTACTACAACCGTTCAAATTCGAGCGGCAGTCTTATTTTGGCGGAAATCGGATTGGATTTACAAAGCGAATATATGGAGAAAGGTGTTTGTCCGGGGCAGGCGACGTTGGCGACGGAGACTCCTATATACGACGGTGGCGGTAATTTTATCCACGAAGTCGCGCACGTTGTCGCGCTGTTCGCGCCGCTCCTTGACGATACCAGCGTAAAGACCGAAAATAACTCCGATAATTATAAGCTTGTTACGCCGTTAGGTGCAGGAGGAAAACCTGATGAAACCGTAATTAAGGAATACATATTTAACGGCGGCTATCAAGGGCCGAAGGTTGCAACGGCGGCTATAAACGTGTCGACACACTCAGCCACGATAGAATTTCAAGGTCAGGAGCGCGACGCATATGAGAGCGGTATAAGCTATTTATTGGGGAACAACGGCGACGATGTGCATCAAGAGGGAGAGTACTTTGTTGAGGAGGACTTTGCTTATGACGGCAGCGCCGCTGCGCACGGGCGGCAAATCAATGTCCGGAGTACTGTTTATACCTATAAATACACGGTTTATTATCGCGGCGCTTCGGACGCGGGCAATATAAACAGCAGGTTCGTGGTTGTCTCGGGCGAGGTGAAATATAGGATTTTACCGAACGCTTACGGTTCGACGCTTGAGAGCGGTAAGTATAATTTTAGCGTTTCGAGTTTTGAGGATTCCGTTCCAACGACGATTCAGTACGGAACGCTGCTTCCTGCGGCAAGCTTTTTTACAACGAACTATCCCCGTAAACCGGGAGGGTCTTACACTTTAATTGCCCGGAATTACACACCGAAGCCGACGGACGTTTCGATATTACACCCGGGAAGCAACCCTCCAATCCCGCCGGTTTATTTGTATTATGACACCACGGACCCGTATTCGGTAACCACCGACATCGATACCTTCAAGCCCGACGTTCCGGGCTCGTTTGTGTGGTATATGCGCACGGGTTCGGGCGGGAATACCGTCGAAGAAGAATTTGACCCGGCAACGAACTTCCTTATACCGGTAGCCGAGGAAAATAAATACAGATTGTTTTTGAAGTTTGTGCCGTCGGGCGAGTATGCGGCGAACTATGTCGTAGCCGAAAGCAGGGAATTTTTAATCAAGGTAAACGTCGCGGAGCAAAACATTACCATTGCGGGGGAATCGCAGGAGCACGGAATTAATTTGAAGCCGTGGTACGCGCCGTCGATTACTGAGGGAGACGTAGCAGCTGCGACAACTAATACGAACGGCGAAAAAATAGTAACGGCAACCGGCGCGTATATCGAGAATTATATCGGCGCAATAACATACGGCGAGGCGGTTATGTCCACGAGCGGCAATGCGAAGACGGCGTTCGAGACTGAGTTTGAAACGAGGATTCTTGATGGGGCGTCGCGGCTTTATATTGCGTTTTTAGAGGGTTATGCAGAAGATGAGAGCGATACGTTTGCTAACTACAACAGTTCGGAGAACAAGAATGACGTAAGATATTACTTGGTAAATACGACCTTAGGCAGTTTTACATGGGGCTTTACTAATGAGCAGAAGGGCAGCGACCCGACGGAGCTTATTTCGGCGGACTCGCTTGCAATAAGGACGGTTGAGGTCACATGGACGCCGCACTCCGGTTATTATGGGCTAAGATACGGCGAGTGCAAGTTTATCCTCCGATATCAAGTAAAAAAATTGGAAGTACTGTTCAACGAGGTTGAGGGGAGCGTTGGCACGGCGAACGCGATATTCTACGGACAGTTTTTGTCGGGCGCGGTCCCTCAAGCAAAAAGCGTATCGCTGCAGAACGGAACGGATAATCTGGTCGATCGGATTTCGGCGTTAGGCAACATCGTAAACGACAAGATTATTGCGGCGACCCGCGGAGAGGAGGATGGGCCGGCGCAGTTTAACTACACGTTGTATAAAGCGATTATTGACTATCACAACAGCTCCAACCCGAGCGATTATACGTATACAATGGATAACAGCGATATCGTTTGGAGCACTTTGGTGACATACGAGTCGTTGGATTTGTCGGCGGTAACAAACAAATGGATTGGAAAGGGGAACCCGGCGAACACGGCTTTTGCGGAGGTGTTCTTCGCGGATCAAGCCGCGCCGGGGGAGAACGATATTTTCTTTGACAGAGCCTCAGGCATTTTGTATCGGTATTTATGGAATCAGGGTCAAGAGCAATTCACTTGGAGTTTGGTTGTTTCGGGAGTCGGTTCTATACTCGGCGACAATGCGAAATACGTGCTTTATTACGACGGGAAATATTATGTTGAAGACGGTAAAACTTTTGTAGAAGACGGCAGTTATGACCCTGAAGCCGGTGCTACTAAAGCGAAATATAAATTTCTTACGCGCATAACCGACACGAAGGTTGAAAGATACGATACCGCGCCGCTTTCGCCGACATACCGACCGACAGCCGAAAATGCGGACAAGTATTTTGCGTTCTTTGTTTCGGCGGCGTATGCTTTCGGACCAAACAGCGTGGTTGTTAATTACGGTGGCGCGGTAACGACCGGCGGTATACTGCAAGTGATAGGCGGGGTTAAGTATTTCCTTGTATCGGTGCTTGTTAACCCCGCGTCGCTTACATTTGAGTTTG
>JAISKW010000065.1 GCA_031260775.1 Christensenellaceae bacterium | reverse complement strand
AAGTTCGATATACCAATCGCAATAATCGCCCCATATAAAATCGTAGATTCTCGCAAGCGCAAGCCCGAGCTCGTACTTTTCAAGGTTGCGGGTAACCGCCCTAACGCACGAATCGGTCTTTTTAAGTATCCACTTGCCCGCCGACGTAATTTTAGTAAGCTCCGATACGTCCTTAATCGATTTTCCCTCGAGGTTCATCATAACGAAGCGTGAGGCGTTCCAAAGCTTGTTCAAGAAGTTGCGCTGCGGCTCGATTTTGTCCTCCGAAAAACGGATATCTGTGCCGGGCGCGATGCCGGTTATTAAAGATAAACGAAGCGCATCCGCGCCGAATTTGTCAATTAATATAAGCGGGTCGATGCCGTTCCCTAAGGATTTTGACATTTTACGCCCTTGCGAATCTCTTACGATTCCGTGAATTAAAACTTGCGCAAAAGGCACTTGTCCCATATTTTCGATGCCCGAAAATATCATTCTGGCAACCCAAAAGAAGATTATATCATACGCGGTAACAAGAACGTCGGTCGGATAAAATTTACTTAAATCCTTCGATTGCATATTCGGGTAGCCAAGCGTTGAGAAAGGCCAAAGCGCGCTCGAAAACCAAGTATCCAAAACGGCTTCCTCTTGTGTGAACGCCGTACCTCCGCATTTTGTGCATTTTGTAGGGGCGGCTTCCTTATCGGTAACGTGAACCTCACCGCAAGCGGCGCAGTAGTAAACGGGGAGGCGGTGACCCCACCAAAGCGAGCGGCTTATACACCAATCGCGGATGTTCTCCATCCAATTGTAGTAGATTTTCGAAAACCTATCCGGCACAAAAACCGTTTTTCTTTGTCGAACAGCACGGATTGCCGGCTTCGCAAGCGGCGTCATCTTGACGAACCATTGCTCCGAAACACGAGGTTCGGCGGTCGTTCCGCAACGGTAGCACGAGCCGACGTTGTGCTTGTACGGCTCGGTTTTTACAAGATATCCTTGTTCGTCTAAGTCATTAACGATTTGTTTTCGGCACTCTAAGCTTGTTAAACCCTCGTACTTGCCCGCGTTTTCGTTCATAAGAGCGGAGTCTGTCATAACGTCGATGACCTCCAAATCGTGGCGCAAGCCCACTTCAAAGTCGTTAGGGTCGTGGGCGGGAGTGATTTTTACCGCGCCCGTGCCGAATCCGATTTCAACATAGCTGTCGGCGATTACGGGAATTTCCTTATTGACAAGCGGCAACGTCAGCGTTTTGCCGACTATGCTTTTGTATTTTTCGTCTTGAGGGTTGACAGCGACGGCGGTATCGCCGAGCATTGTTTCGGGACGGGTTGTGGCGACGGTTAAATATCCCGTGCCGTCGGTTAAGGGGTAGCGGATGTGCCAAAGGAAGCCGTCTTTTTCGTCGTATTCGACCTCTGCATCTGAGAGTGCCGTACGGCAAGAAGGGCACCAGTTTACAATTTTCTTGCCTTTATAGATTAAGCCTTTGTCATAAAGGCGTTTGAAAACCGCACGGACTGCCTTCGAGCAGTTCTTGTCCATTGTGAACGCCTCGCGCGACCAGTCGCACGACGAGCCTAATCTCCTTAATTGTTTAACAATTCTGCCGCCGTACTCGTCCTTCCAAGCGAAGGCGTGTTCAAGGAATTTCTCGCGACCTATTTGTTCCTTCGAGATGCCCTCGGAGCGGAGCTTTTCGACTACCTTTAGTTCGGTTGCGATACTTGCATGGTCGGTGCCGGGCAGCCAAAGCGCGTCATAACCCGCCATACGTTTGTATCTTGTAATAGTGTCTTGAATGGTATTATCGAGCGCGTGCCCCATATGAAGCTGACCCGTGATGTTGGGCGGCGGCATAACGATACAAAAGGACGGCTTTTCGGGTGCCTTGTCGCCTTGTGCCTTAAAATAGCCCTTTTTTTCCCACGTCGCGTAGATTTCCGCCTCAAACAATGACGGGTCGTAATTCTTTGGTAATTCCATACTTAGTCGCAAAAGTAGCGGATTATATTATACAATAGAACGCAGATTAAGAAACAGTAGGGTTATTGACGTGAGCCGCGATTATGGCAAGTCACGATATTAAACAGAATTAATACAATACTTTTTATGTTTGACCTTTATCATTTATAATTATTACGGTTTGGCGGTCATCGGTCTCACAAAGAATGAAGTAGCGGACAGGGTTGAAAAAGGCTTAGTTAACGGCGAACAAAACATTAAAACAAAGACTATCGCGCAGATAATCCGCACTAATGCCGTTACTTTCTTTAACATTCTTTTCGTTTGTATCGCTATACTAATAGCGTTTTTTTCGGATAGAACATTTAAGAGTCTTTCGAATTTCGGCTTTTTTGCCGTCGTATTTATTAATTTTTTTGCCGCAATTTTTCAGGAAATCAAAGCGAAGAAAACGATTGACAAGCTTTCGCTTCTTTCGGCACCCAAGGTCACGGTTTTGCGCGACGGCGAAACTATTGACATCGATATGAAGGATATCGTTATGGACGATATTCTTATTCTTTCCCCGGGACGGCAGGTTTGCAGCGACTGCAAAATAGTTGAGGGGAATGCGGAATTCAACGAAAGTAACATAACAGGCGAGAGTGATTCCGTATTCAAATCGGTAGATGGCGAGGCTTTATCGGGCAGTTTCGTTGTGGCGGGCACCGCAAAAGCGAAAGTCATCCGCATCGGAAAGGACAACTACGCGACAAAGATTTCCGCCGGAGCAAAGTATATCAAAGCGAACAACTCACTTATATTAAAATCCGTATCCAACTTTATCAAAATCGTTTCGATTATTATTGTTCCTTTAGGCGGAGCGTTATTCGCGGTCAAATATTTTGCGCAGGGCGGCGCGCTG
>JAISKW010000159.1 GCA_031260775.1 Christensenellaceae bacterium | reverse complement strand
CTCAACCCACATACCGCCTTGGAGTTCAATTTTGCCCGAATCCACTTTTTCTTTAATTCTTGCAAACAATTCGGGGTGTTGCCGTTCCATCCATTCGAACTGCTGCGGCTGGCTTGCCCCGAAAACATAGCCGGGGTACTTATCGAGCATCAACAAAGCGTTTGCGAATGTGCGACCGGCTTTGCGTTGCGTTTCGCGCACGGGCCATTGCCACGCAAGGTCTAAATGTGCGTGCCCGGTTGCAAAAATCTTGTAACCGCCTTGCTTTTTCAGCGCGGTTTTTACGCTCGCAATATACTCACGTGCGGCTTTGAGCGAGGAATCCGAAAAGCCCCCTGCGAGTTTGTACGCCTTTACGCATGCGGCTTTGAGCTTTTTTGCAATTTCCTTGTCTTTAATCGTTACGCTTTCGAAAACAAACGAAAATATGTCGTAATACAGTCCTTTAATTCCGTCATTGACAAGCACGACGTCGGCTTGTTTGAATTTCGCGAGCTTAACGCCGGTTTCTTTAATTACGTAATTCGAGCCTGCTTCAAGGTAAAAATCGATTGCGCCGTCCTTGCAGAGCCGTTCGTCAAGCGGAATTTCCTTTTTGCCGCTGGCGGGCTGTTGCTGGTCGGCAAAGGATTGAACCTTTGTTACAAAAAGTTCCGGCGTACCGTTCCCGTTTACCGTAACGCCCTCGCCTTGCAAGGATATAAGGAGCGCGAGTCTGCCCTTGTCGGCAGGCGGCAATTTGCCGGAAAAATGAAACCACGCACAGCCGAAATTGTCACGATTCCACACCTCTCCCCGTTTAATTTTTGTGAATTTTTGTGCCTTAAGAAGGGCAAACGGAACAGGCTCTTTGCTGTACGCAAATTCCGCATCAAGTTCCGACACTTTTGTATAGACCTTTGCTGCAAGTGCAGTTAAAATCAGCCGTATTGACGGCGTACAAACATAAGTTTTGACGTATTGTTTCACCACAATTTATTTTAACTTAAAACCAACTGCGGAATAATACCGATATTGTTATCGGGAGCGGACAATTGAGCCGTCATTCTGCGCAAAGTCACAGAATCGATATATCATAAGAATTGAACCCTGCGACTGCGCGCAAGGTGACAAAATTATACACGTAATGTCCGCGCTTTGTTATTCTGCAGGAATTCCGATAACCGCAACGCTTACGCCGTTATACCGTACAATCATCTTCGTGCCCGACAATGTAAACTCGAACGAACCGTCATCTACAGCCTCATATTCAGCCTTCAGAAAGGCGTTGTCCGTCATTGCTTTAATGCCGGTGTCAAGGTATTGGAAATATGAATACGCATAATTAGCGTTTTCAAAATATATAACGACAAGGCTTTCGTCATCAATAACGCATTCGCCGATATGGTAGTATTCCGAAAACGATTCTCCGTTAATAAGCATCGTTCCCATACCAAGGCCCGTAGCTTCCATTGCTTCTTCAATCGTAGTCACACGGGCGGTAACGTTATCCTCCGCAAGCAAGGCGACTAACGCTTCGGGAGTTGCGGGAATTGCGGTTGTCCAAGCCGGCAAATTTTCGTTTTCGGCATACTCGATTGCGGGGACGGTTTCGGCAATCGGCACTTCCTCCGCACTCGACAAAATCAAATCGGCTAAGGATTTAAGCGTATCGGTATCGGCGGCTACAATGATTTTGTCCGAAGCGGCGGCTCTTTTTTGGATATATGCAGTGTATGTCGCTTCTTTATCGCTTATAAACATAGTATCGAGGTTTACAAGTCCGATGTCGCAATACTCTTGAATATACTCATTTTTTGCAAGCTCGGGCATAATCATCGATACCGTCAGGCTGTTAAAAGTGATACCCGTCAGCGAATACGCAGGCAACTCGTTGCCGTAAATTATCGCCCAAGCCTTGTCGCCGTCAGACGCAATCAAGATGATTAATTGCTCGTATCCTGCAAACAAGCCCGACATTTCGGGCGGAATTTCAAACGCGCCGTCCGCCAAAGCAAGAGCCTCCGAAACGTACATATATGTAACCTCAAAGCCCTCTTCCTCAAGCTTTTCGGCGTCCTTTTTTGCCGTCGTCAGAGATTGTGTCCATGCAGGGAAATAGCTTGCCGCATTTGCAATTCTGTCGTCAAGATTTTGCGACCCGTCGTCCGTAACCTCAATTTTTTCGACGTCCGAAAGGTATACTACGTTTTTTGCAATACGGATGAAATATGTACGGGTTTTTGAAACGACCCTTGCCGTTTTGATTGTAACGCCCGAAACCTCCTCCGATTCGGTTTGCGCCGTTTCGATTGAGCCGTTTACATAAGCGGTGTAAATCGTATCCGCATCCGCATCCCTTTTGAAGTACAGCGCGGCGTAGCCTTTGTCGTCTTTTACTGCGACAACGACATTATCGAGGTTGTTAACCGCGAATTTATTTTTTGCTATGAAACGACCGTCTTTGACCGATGCCGGGAAGGTTGCGGCAGTAAAAAGCTGAACGTCGTAACCGTCCTCAAGTAAAGCGGTCTGTAGAGCCCCGGCTGTCGCGGCAGGCGTAGCCGTCCATGCCGGAAAGCCGGAATCGAGCGCGGAAACGCCGCCGTCACCGTCATCGTCGCCCCCTTTGCTTTTGCACGCCGTAAATGTTAAAGCCGCTGACAGAACGCTGAGAACCACTATAAACGAAATGAAAAGTTTTTTCATAATAAACCGCGATACCGTTAACGGCAGCCGCTTCTAAGATTATATTACACATTAGACCGAATAGGTATAGTAAAAGAGAGCAAACAATTTTTGCCATTTTGCGCGAAGCCGCAAAATCCGCACATTTTACGGTGCTTTGCGGAATTTGCCCGCGCTAATTTGCCGTTTGCACGCTAATTCCCAAACGCTTGGGAGTTCGCGACGTCGTACGCTTTTTCAAGTCCGTAGTAGATATTCTTGTAGTTTTCGAACATCTTGTCGTACACTGCCGTGTTTGCGGGGATTGGATAGTACGACTTCAGTGTGCGCGCATAGTTTTTGACGCCCTTAAAGTCGGATATTACTCCCAAACCAATCAATGCGGTTATCGCCGCGCCGATTGCTCCGCGGTTACGCGGGTCCTCGGGAACGTCGAACTCGCAGCCGGTAATATCGGCAATTATTTGCATCCACGCTTCGTTTTGCGCTCCGCCGCCGATTATTCTGAACGACTTTGCCTTAAACCCGTAATCTTTACGGAAATTTTCCAAAATCCACCGTAAATTATATCCGATACCTTCGTAAATAGCCCGCAGTATATGCTCGCGCGTATGCTCCTCGCTCATATTAAACAAGGTTGCCCTTGTTGTCGTTGACATTACCGGGCAACGCTCGCCGAGCATCCACGGGGTACAAATTAAACGGTCGCTGCCGACGGGTATCTTTTTTACAATTTCGCCTAAATGCGCGAAAATTCCGCCGCCTAATTCGTCAAGTTCGTGCTTGAAAAACTGATTAATTACCCACTCGATATTACTCCCCGCCGCCTCGGTTACGCCGGTAATAAGGTTCATTTCGTAGTCCGCACTCTGAATAGCCGCCGCGCCGCGCTTGAACTGCGTTTTGGTTTTCGACGTCGCGCATACCCACGCGCTGGTACCCAAGTAAATATGAATTTCACCGTCGTCCGTTTGTCCGCTTCCGATATTCGCGCTTTGCACGTCGTCACAGCCGCCGAAAACGGCGGTTTCGGTACTTAAACCGAGTTCTTCTGCTGCCTTTGCGGTCAAATTGCTGACAAGGTCGGTTGATTTAATAATCGGGGGAAGCTTTTTCATATCCACGCCGACAAGTGGCAAAACCGACATCCACGTTTTCTTTTTAAGGTCGAGACCGTACGACGATGCACCCGAAAGCTCCGCAACCGCAACCCCCGTACATTTCATTTTAAGGTAACCGTTTACGTCTAAGAAATATTTTGTGCGGCTGTAGATTTCGGGTTTTTCCTCCTTGAGCCACGCTATTTTGGCAATTACGTCCTTGCCCATAATCGGCGTGCCGGCGACTATCGTAAACAAAGCTTTTCCGCCGAGCTTTTTCATGATTTTTTCCGCCTGCTTTTGCGCGCGGCCGTCCACCCACGAAATGTTGTTGTAAAGGGGCGCGTAGCTTTCGTCAACCGGGATAAGACCCATTGCCTGCGTTGAAAAAACTATTGCCTTAATATCGTTGGGACTGATTCCGGCTTTTTCGATTATCGCTTTTGTCGTGGTTTTAACAGCCTCCCAATAGTCGTCGGGATTTTGCTCCACCCAAGCCGGCTTTGGGTAAAATGTCGGATACGGACACGCGCTTGTCGTTACCGCCTTCCCGTTGTAGTCAACAAGCACCGCTTTATCCGAGCTTGTACCGATATCGTGAGCCAAAATGTAGTTTGCCATATTTTATATATAATTCTTTATGCGAGAAACTATATCACGGAAAGAGCCTTGAATATCACCCTTTTTCGGCGATAAAACAATCTCTAAACTGTCGGGGAACTGCTGCTGAAAGAAGCTTAATCCTTCCTTATAGCCTTGATAAACCTTATCGTGGTAGTCGGAGTTCAGGTTTTCAAATCGGTCGGACATGGTGCCCTTTTCGCGGAAAATATCACGCGGAGGCACGTCAAAGAAAACTGTGATATCCGGCACGGCGTCCTTAATAGCAAGACGGTT
>JAISKW010000103.1 GCA_031260775.1 Christensenellaceae bacterium | reverse complement strand
AACCGTGCCGGAAAATGGCTTAAAATCTGTCGATAGCATCAAAATGACGCCGAACAGTACATAGGTAAGCACGCCGAACGCTCCGGTTTTCACAAACAAACGGTACAACAACCTTGCAAAATTCAATGCAATCCGACGCGCGCTTTCCTTAATTTCGTTGTAAATTTCGTAGGAATCGTCCGTCGGACACTCCTCGTTTCTCTTTTGCACACTTGTTTTTGAATTGTGTGCTTCCATAATTAATATTGTTATTTACCGCAATAATGGTTGGATTCTGCGACTTCGCGCAGAATGGCAACTCAGTTGCCCTTTCCCATTAAATAGTATTACTTACTTGCCTTGTCGGCTTCTTTATAGGGGTCTTTTGAACTCCGCGCTTTTTGCGGCTTATCGTCAATATTCACGGTCGAAATCGTATTCTTCCCGTCGCCCTTTTTCTTCTTTGCTCCGGCTACGATGAACAATACAAGCGTTGTCAAAAGCCCTACACCGCCGACGATACTTGCAACTAAAATTGCAATATTCTTCGGCTCGTCTAACCATTTGCCGCCGACGCCGTCGTCAAGCTTTTGCGGGTCATAGTGCCATTTGCCGTCGAGGAAAACATAATCGTTGTTATATCTCATACCGTTATAGACGGTTTCCTGAATATATACCCATTGATTATCTATCGTATACAGCCATTGCGGGTCGTTACTATGGTCGTTTTGCACCGTAATAATACCGCTTATCGTGCGCGCTAACGGGCGCGAATAAACCTCGCTGAACGGAAGCAACGGGTTGCCTCTTACGTATTTATTGTCCGCCGTTGCTGCCGCGTTATCCAACGCATAGAACTCAAACGACAGCGTATAATATGACGTTTGCGACGTCGAAATATTCTCTTTCCGTGCCGAATATGTCAACCCTTGCGGTAGATATATTGCCATTGCGGCAGAGTCTATTATGTTACCCGACGGGTCAATCACAAGATTCTTACTGATAGCCTCGTCAAGCGCGGATAAATCGAAGACACGTCTGCTTATCGGCACCTGAACATAGCAAGTTTCGACATGCAAATCATCGTCAACAACGCTAATCGTCAGAGTAGCCATATTATTTTCTCCGCGCTTTAGCACCAATGAACCGCTTTCGAACGATACCGTAAACTTTTTGTTCGCAATTGTAGAAGCGTTTACACGCGGACGCCAGAACTCCGCGCCGTCCTCATCAACCTCGTTATACCGTGCGCTGACCTGCAATATCGGATACGCAGGGTTGCCGCCGATGCCGTATTCAAAATCGGATATCGAATAGTCTAAAAACGCTTCCGTGCCGGTAAAACTTGCGCGGATTTCGATAAGCCCGGGGAGCGTTTCCTGATACATATACTCGTAATAATCATACAAATCTTCGTAAGAAGCGGCGGTCGTGGGCAAAACCTTTGTTGTCCGCGTAACGCGCTTCGGCTTGTTATTTTCACCGATATTCAACGCGGGGCCTGCCGTATGCTGCTTTTCATAGAACGGGTTATCCTCTCTGTAGTCAACCGACGGCGGATTATAAATTTCGTAAGGATATTCGAACTCAAACGAGGGATTGTTAACCCATTTGTAAGTAATAATTCCGTCACTGTTTTCTTTTGCGGTTAACGTCCAAGACATCGGCAAATTGTACAGTTTGCGAACGTCCGTTAAATCCAAATACTCGCCGGTTTCGGGGAAATATCTTGTGATTGTCGAAATTCCGTTATCATAATAATACGATGTTTTAACGACATAGGTCAGTTTATCGGCATTATAGTAAGGATAGAACGGGGACGTTACTCCGTCACGCGTATATTGGTTATAGATTGCTTTTGAGGCGGTTTCAACCTCCTTATAATCCTTTGCCGGCGACGAGTACGAGAAATCGTTCGGATTGCGCCCTACAATTAGTGCATCGATACAGTTTGGCTGCCCGAACACGGTTGTTCCGTATTCCGTATCCCCTGCGAGCGGCGTAATATCAACTACCCCGAGATTGTTGTTTGCAAAGGCATTATCGCCGATACGGATTAGCTTTTTCGCCTCCGTAAAGTCAACGCCCGAAAAGGAAATATGCGGGAAAAATTGGTATTGCGAGGTAACCGGATCAAACGCGCCGTTTGTAATTTCTAAAAGTTCACGTCCGACAAACGTCCTTCCGTCGTAAAATTCCGACGGTATTGTAATAACAAAATCCTCTGTACCCGCAGCCACTAAGCCTTCCAAATAAGATGCATCGAAGCCGGTTATACGGTACGCGCCGTCAAATGTGAATATCTTTTCGGGCGGCCATTTAATCAGCGCGGTATAGCCGCTGACAATCGAACTCTCTGTCAAAACGTTTTCATTTATACCGTCAACAAAACGCCAATAGTAATCTCTGCCGTTCACGATTCCGGAGTATCTAACGGGGTCAAGCGTCATAAGATTAGGCAGAACGTACGGTTCACGGGTGGTATTACCGTTTGTATCGAAAATTCCGTTCTGGTTGTTTACCCATTTATCATCAACCTTTTCGTAATACAGAGGGAAACTCCACAGCTTTTCCTGCGAGACAACCTCAATAGGATTTTTTGTAATTGCATCGTAGCTTAATGCGAACATAACGTGCATTTCGTAAGCAACCCTGTCACGGTATTCGTAAAGTGTATTTCCCGGGGTGGTATAGTACTGATACGCCGCAAACGACGATACTAAAATGCTCAAATCGTCCGTTGATACGCCGTTCAATGCCTCGTTTCCGAAGTCAACATACCTGCCGTCGCCGTCACTGTCCTCGGTTCTGAAGTCGATTAATTTCAAACTCCAGCAGTTGTAAAACGCTCTGTAGCCGATAGTCTCAAGCGAGGGGATATGCTGAAATTCCAACGACTCAAGATTAACGCAGAACGCGAAGGCGGAATCACGAATCCAACGCAGCTTTTCGGCTGCAGAAAAATCTATTGAACGGAGCTCCGTTGAAGCATAGAACGCATTAGTTCCGATGGTTTCCAATGCTGTCGCACCGGCAAAGGATAGCTCGCGGATATTTGTAGATGCGAAAGCATATTGTCCTATTTGCTGCAGGTTTGCGGCATATTGGAAGTTGATTTTCGTTATTCGGTATTCCGGACGGTAGTATTGGTCGATTAGGTTCGTAACCAACGCGACGTTGCCCTCTCTTATGATGCTTAAGCCGTCGTCTAAGAGTTGTGCGAGCGCGGAGTCGTAAAATGCATAAGAGTTAACCGCAACAACCTTTGCGTCCTCGCTCGTGCCGTCGATTCGCCACGTTGCGGGAATTGCAATTTCGATATTGTTCTTGTCCGGTACCCTGTCCAAATACTCGTCGTTAAAGCCGTTAATTGTAACACGGCGCATTTCCGAAACCGCTCCGTCAATAATTACATTGTACGGTCTGATGTGCGGCATCCATTGCACCTTGTAAATGATATTGTTTTCCGCAACGGTTGTAGGCACGATGCGTGCGCCGAGCGCGGGTTGCTCGATATTGTTGTCTATTGTGCGCTTCCACTCGTATGCAACGGTCATACCGTCAACGACATAATAGCCGGGAGACGGCATCGCATAAGTCAAGGGGTCTAACGACCAACGCGTAAGCCTATCGGTCGATACCGGATAGTATGCCGTCAAATTATTGACCGACTCCGTTTTGTGCGCGTTGAAAGGCTTATTGTACAAGTGCGCTTCAACGATTTGAGCCGGCAATTTGTCCGAATAAAACCGTGTGGTTATCGGGTATGTCAGCAAGTTCACCGCGGCGATGCCTAAAATTGCGTTGCCTCTGACTGCGGCATATTTTTTAAGATATGTCGTTCCCTGTTCCGCGATTACATAAGACGCCGAGTCCTTTAGAACAATGCACTCAAGTGAAAACGACTGTAGTATGGGGTTGCCGAACGCATTATCCTGTATTACGCCGTCCACGCCGTTCGAGCGGTAAATTTGCACCGCCGTGAGGTCGATATTCGAAATATCCACAATTTCCAAAAGGTCGCAGTTCGCAACAATGTTTTTGCCTATCGATATGTCAACCTTGTTCTCTTCGGAGTCGGCGTTGTAGACAATGCCCGAAAGGTCAAGGTAGCGCATACGGATATTGTCGCGGAATGCGTCGTCTTCAATGTGCTTTAGGTTCGTCGCACGCGAGCCGTCCACATCTGCAAGTGCAATGTTGTTTAATGTGTATTCATATCCGTGTCCGCCGTTGCCAAGAAGCCCCGCAAAATCTAATTCAGCGGAGAATGCGTCGCGACCGATACGTTTCACGGGAACATAATTGGGCTGCTCGGCAAAAAGCGCGGATACCGTTAAATCGGCAATCATGTTGTAAGTCGGCTCGATAACAATAGTTACATACTCACCGTCAAAGGCGGGAAAATTGAATGAATTATAAAAAATGCTGAAGTCATTAATCGCATATTGAGCGAAAATACGGAGATTGTCTTGAACTATGGTTTTGTTAGGAATGGGATTGTCGTTGCAGTAATTTGAAAGTTTGAATATTGCGGCTTGTAAAGCGTCCGTGAGGATTTTGTTTTTTATGGCGTTGTTGTTGTCGGTGTCAGTGTAGGAAACGAGATGCCCCGCTCGTTTTAGGAGTAGCCTCGGGATATCGATACCCGTAACGGTGTAGTATTGGGTCTGTGCGCCCGTACCGGGAACCACCTCGGTCACGAGAGAGTATGTAAGCGGCGCGGAACCGTCGAGCATATCCCAAAGGTTCGACGGTATGTATGTACGCATACGGTCAAGATAGCCGTTGTTTTTGAGATAGGTGACCGCGGCTTCCGCGTCCTCCTTTTCTCCGGCGACGGCGATTTCGCCCTGTTCCCTTGCTTTGGTTGCATTTGCAAACACAGCAACAAGCATCGTTCCGAACAGAACGATTGCAAGAAATTGGAAAAACAATGCTCGATTATTCTTTCGCATATAAAAACGCCCCTCCGCAATTCGGGACATTACTAATAATATAACACTATTATTGAATCTAAACAACATCGTAAAATTTATGCGCGCGCAGCCGCTCGTGCATGCGGATTAACGCAGCGAATAGCGCGTGAAAAAGGCGCACGATTTTGTTGACAAACACCTGCATTTTAACTGAAATAATCGTAAATAAAGTAAATATTTGCCGCTAATTTAGATGATTTTTATAACAGAAAAGCGATGATAATTTAACATATTAATGCCTGTACGGATACAATACGGCGAAGGTTTTGGTTTGGAACTTGCCATAAATACAATTGATATTAAAATAGAGCCGTTGAATTTATAAAAATGTTTCCGTAGTTCAATGGATAGAACGACGCCCTCCTAAGGCGTAGATTCGGGTTCGACTCCCGGCGGGAACACCAACATCGTTAATTCATGCGGTTCTTTCGGCGAAGCAGCCGGATAGAGAAACACAAAAAATAAACAATTTTAGGTGTAACATCGTATCGCAACAGATACAAGCAGACAGGTAATTCCGCATAGCAAACCTGTATAAAAGGTATGTCTGCGCAGATATATCGGAGATTTGCATAAATCGAATTGCGGCATGTAATGGTAATATGGCGGTTTGAAAAAATTGCTTGTTCATCGCGGGGTGGAGCAGTTGGCAGCTCGTAGGGCTCATAACACCTATCGAACCAGAGGTCGATACAAATGCCGCTCCGCTCGGGCAGTTGCCAAACAGTTCGTGTCAACTATAAATTTACCACATCACACATCGATTGGTTTTCGCAGGTTGTCATAATCATTTTATAATATCCGTATGAGTGAAAAGTATTTTATCACTACCCCCAGATATTATCCTTCCGGGAAGTGGCACATCGGCACATGCTATACGACGGTTGTTTGCGACGCCTTAGCCGAATTCAAAAGAAAGGACGGCGCAGAGGTGTTTTACCTTACCGGCACCGATGAGCATGGGCAAAAAATTGAGCGAATCGCCGCCGAAAAGGGTGTTGCTATTAAGGACTTTTTAGACGAGCGCGTGGGCGCGCTTAAGGCTCTATGGCAAAAACTCGGTATCAAATACGACAAGTTCATCCGCACGACCGACGGTTATCACGAAAAGGCCGTTCAAAAAATATTCGAGCAACTCTACGCGCAAGGCGACATTTACAAAAGTGAGTACGAGGGTTGGTATTGCACTCCTTGCGAAAGTTTTTGGACGGAGAGTCAGCTCAAAGACGGCAAATGTCCCGATTGCGGACGCGCGGTCGAAAAAGCAAAGGAGGAAAGCTACTTTTTCCGTCTTTCAAAATATCAAGACAAAATCATTAATTTAATCAAAGAGAATCCCGAGTGGCTGCTTCCCGTGCCCCGTCAGAACGAAATGTTAAATAATTTCCTTTTGCCCGGGCTTACCGATTTATCCGTTACGCGAACCTCTTTCAAGTGGGGCATCGAAGTTCCGTTCGATAAAAAACACATCGTTTATGTTTGGGTTGACGCGCTTGCAAATTATATCACAGCATTAGGCTACAAAGGTGAGGACGATTTGGACTTCAAAAAATACTGGGCGGCGACCGAAACGCACGGCGAATTCGCATTCGCTCCCGTCGTCCACTTAATGGGCAAGGAAATCATCCGCTTTCACAGCATCGTTTGGCCCGCGCTGTTACTTGCACTCGGCATACCGCTCCCGAAAAAGGTGTACGGACACGGTTGGCTTTTGTTCGGTGAGGACAAAGTGTCTAAGTCCAAAGGCAATACCGTTGACCCGGTTGTGCTTTCGGACAAGTATTCCGTGGACGCGCTGCGCTACTTTTTACTGCGTGAAGTACCTTTCGGCAGTGACGGCGAATACACAAACCGTGCATTCTTGACGCGCCGCAATGCGGATTTATGTAACACATTGGGCAATTTATTGTCGCGCACCGCCGCCATGCTCATGCAATACTTCGGCGGAGCTGTGCCCTCTTATGCTGCGCAAAAAACGGGAATTCACTCCGAACTTGCGGTTCAAGCAAACGAATTATTCCCGAAACTCCGCGAATATATCGATAAATTATTAGTCCCCGAGGCATTAAACGAAATCTTTAAGCTCCTTTCGCGCGCGAATAAATATATCGACGAAACCACACCGTGGCTCCTTGCAAAAGACCCCGCAAAACGCGATGAATTGGCATTGGTTTTATATAATCTTGCCGAAACTTTGCGCATTTCCGCGCTTGCGTTGTCACCGTTCCTGCCCGATACTGCCCAAAGAATATTTGACACATTCGGCTTAAAAGCACCTAAATTCTTTGCAAAAAATGATAAATTCGGAGTTCTGAAGCCGGGTACTTCAGTGGTTATCGGCGAAAAACTGTACGACAGAATCGACATCGATAAAGAACTCGCCCTTTTAGACACTGAAAACGCCGCAAAAGAGGTCAAGCCCGCGCCGAAAAAAGAAGCAAAGGTCATCGAAAATAAGCCCGAAATTGCTTTTGGCGACTTCGCAAAATGCGATTTCCGTATCGGCGTTGTAAAAGCATGCGAAAAGGTTGCAAAGTCGGATAAATTATTGAAATTCAACATCGATTTCGGAACGGAGGAAAGGGTAATA
>JAISKW010000107.1 GCA_031260775.1 Christensenellaceae bacterium | reverse complement strand
CAACCGCTTTTACGCCGTCCTTGTTTCTTTTGAAATCTATAATACGGAGTTTTTGTCTGTTACCGCCGCCGATATGACGTACCGTAATCTTACCCGTATTGTTTCTGCCGCCGGTCTTGTTTTTAACAAGAAGCAAGCTCTTTTCCGGTTTCGCGCCCTTTGTGAGTTCCGCGAAATCCGATTTGCTCATGCCTCTCGTGCCGGGCGTAATCGGTCTGAATTTTTTAACTGCCATCTCTTATCTTCCCCCTAACTATTTAAGGCTATCGAAAAACTCGATGGACTTGCTGTCGGCGGTTAGTTGAACGTACGCCTTTTTCCAATCCGAGGTATAACCCTGAGTTTTGCCTTGTCTTTTCCTTTTGCCCTTAACGCTTACGGTGTTTACCTTTGCAACTTTAACTCCGAACGCCGTTTCAACCGCCGCTTTAATTTGGAGTTTGTTTGCCGAAGGTAATACCTTAAAGGCATATTTCTTCCCCTCTATTCCCGCGTAACTTTTCTCCGACAGGATAGGTTTAATAATAATATCGTATAAGCTCATTATGCGTATACCTCCGTAATTCCTTTAACCGCAGCGAGCTCTAAAACAACTTTCTTTGCTCTTGCGACGTCGTAAACGCTTATCAATGCCGCGTCTTCTACGCGGAGCGTTTCGATGTTTCTTGAAGCCCTCACTACCGATTCGTTCACGCCCGCCGTTAAGACTAACGCGCCCGTTTCGATTTTAAGGCTCTTTAGCGCGCCGTAAACAAGCTTTGTTTTGGGTGCGGCAACTTCGAATTTATCAACGATAATGATGTCGCCGTCGGCAAGTTTTGCCGATAACGCACTTCTTAACGCGATATACTTCATTGCCTTGTTGACTTTCTTTGAAAAATCCCTCGGCTTAGGTGCGAACGCTACGCCGCCCTTTATCCATTGCACGGCTCTGATTGACCCTTGACGTGCGTTACCCGTTCCTTTTTGTCTCCAAGGCTTGCGACCGCCTCCGCGCACTTCGGTTCTCGTTAAAGTACTTTTCGTGCCGTATCTTTTGTTCGCAAGCTGCGCGACGATGACTTGGTGAATTAATGCCTCGTTGTATTCTTGTCCGAATACCGCTTCGTCTAATTCAACGCTGCCCACAACCGCGCCTTGGGTATTATATAAATCTGCTTTTATCATCTCTTATATTCCCCCTGATTACTTCTTTTTGTTACCGGCGGTCTTACCTGCTCCGGAGTCGGACTTGTTCGAATACTGCTTATCCGCCGCCCAATGCGATTGGTTAGGCTTTTTCTTGCAAGAATTCTGAATAATAAGAAGTCCCTTTTTCGGCCCCGGGATTCCGCCCGCTATGAGCAGTAAATTCCTCGCGACGTCAACCTTAATGATTTCAAGGTTTTGAATGGTCGAAGTTTCGTTGCCGTACTGACCGGGCATAACCTTGTTTTTGAAAACTCTTGACGGAGTGCTGTTCGCCGAAAGCGAACCTACGCCTCTGTGATAGCCCGAACCGTGTGCCTTAGGCCCTATGTGCGTGCCCCATCTTTGAACGGTGCCCGTAAAGCCGCGACCTTTGCTTGTGCCGGTTACGTCTACGAACTCGCCTGCCGCGAATGTGTCGGCTTTTATTAAATCGCCTACCTTATACTTCGAAGTATCGGTTAAGCGGAACTCCTTGAAATGTCTTACGACGGTTTTGGAGTCTTGTGCGATTTTGTTGTCGTCTAATACCGCGAACGATGCCTCGTCGGATTTTTGCTCCTCGGGGGTTAAAGCGGCGTTAGCCTTTCTTAATTGACCGCGCGTGGGTTTGTCCAAGTGCGATGCTTTGATTGCGCCGAAGCCGACTTTGATTGCGTCGTGGTCGGTGTTTTCTTTGTTAAGAACGCCGATGACGCGGCAAGGGCCTGCTTGTACTACCGTGACGGGTACCGAAACTCCCGAGGGGGTGAAGTAGCGCGTCATACCGAGTTTGTAACCTAAAATTGCTTTATTCATTACTTCCTCCTTATACTTTGACGCGAACGTCCACGCCTGCGGGCATTTCAAGCTTCATCAACGCGTCCATTACGGAAGCCGAACAGTTGTATACGTCGATTATTCTTTTGTGCGTGCGGCACTCGAAAGCCTCACGAGCATCTTTGTACTTGTGCGGCGACCTTAGGATACAAATTACCTCTCTTTCAGTAGGTATTGGGATGGGACCTGTAACCTTAGCCCCAGCGTTCGTTGCTACGGCGACTATCTTTGCACAAGTGGCATCGATAACCGCGTGGTCGTACGCTTTGAGTTTTAACCTTATTTTTGAACCTGCCATATCTTTCTCCCTCCCGGGAGTATCGCACCTTTTTTACGCGTGCCTTACAATTGTATTTGAAATGAATGCTTCCGTCAAATAGGGAGCGGAGAGGATAATTATATGTGTTGCCGGCGGGGGTCTTTATGATGATAATGATTCTAAGTATATATATTAATTGTCATCACAATTTCGCGGCGCAAGTTTTGCCCATACGCGCGTGTATGTGATACAATTAATGCCGTTGGGATTTTTTTTGCCTTGCTTTCGGAGTTTCGGCGGAGGAACCTCAAACGACTACATAGGAGATAACTCATGAGCAAGATTAAACTCACACGGGTAGCTTTTTCGGGAACTGCGGTTCAGGAAAAAGAGCTTCGCGAAAAACTGTCCTCAATTAAATTGATGGACGGCGCGTTAATGCCGGCACTTCAAGCCGCGCAAACCATTTACGGCTATCTGCCGATTGAGGTGCAACAAATCGTTGCGGAGGAATTAGACGTCAGCATGGAGGAAGTATTCGGAGTCGCCACCTTCTACTCGCAATTCACCCTTAACCCCCAAGGTAAATATCAAATTTCGGTGTGCTTAGGCACGGCTTGCTACGTTAAAGGCAGCGGCGAAATCATAAGAGCGTTCGAGGAGCAGCTCGGCATTAAAGCCGGCGAATGCACCCCCGACGGCAAGTTCTCGCTTGTTGAAACCCGTTGCATCGGTTGCTGCGGACTCGCTCCCGTTCTTACCGAAAACGAAAGAGTCTACGGCAAAGTCACCGTTGACGACGTTAAGGCAATCATTGCCGAAATCAACGCAAAGGATTAATTATGCATACAATACATAAAATTAATAAAATCAAAGAGTTGACGCAAGAAGCTCTTGCAAACAAAAAATACCGCATCGTTGTCGGTCTTGCAACCTGCGGAATTGCCGCCGGCGCGATGCCCGTATACGAGGCGTTCAAAAAGATTGCAAAAGGCTCAACGGACGTTTCGGTCACTCAAACAGGTTGCCTCGGTATGTGCAAGCTCGAGCCGATGATTCAAATTTACGAAGCGGGGAAAGAAAAACCTACAACTTACGTAAAACTCACGGCGGCGGCGGCGGAGGAAATCTTTGCAACCCATATCGCAGGCGGCAAAATCTGCGATAAATATTACTTCGACGAGTCGGTTTTCCTCGCTCCCCAATACCGCATCGCACTCCGCAACTGCGGCGTTATCGACCCCGAAAACATCGACGAGTACATCGCCCGTGACGGCTATCAGGCGTTGCACAAAACGCTTACCGAGTACTCGCAAGACGATATTGTAAACACCTTGCTTGCCTCCGGTCTTCGCGGACGCGGCGGCGGCGGCTTCCCCACAGGCTTAAAGTGGAAGTTCGCTAAAGGCTCGGCGGGAACTAAGAAATATGTTTGCTGCAACGCCGACGAGGGCGACCCCGGCGCGTTTATGGACAGGTCGGTTCTTGAAGGCGACCCTCACGCCGTTATCGAGGCAATGGTCATCGCCGGCTACACAATCGGCGCGGACCAAGGTTATGTTTATGTCCGTGCGGAGTACCCTATCGCCGTAAAACGCTTGAATATCGCAATCGAGCAAGCCAAATTCTACGGCTTATTAGGCAAAAACATTCTAAATACCGGCATCGATTTCGATTTGGAAATCCGCTTAGGCTCGGGCGCGTTCGTCTGCGGCGAGGAAACCGCCCTTATGACAAGCATCGAGGGCAAGCGCGGCGAACCGCGTGTCCGTCCTCCGTTCCCGGCAGTTAAAGGACTTTTCGGCAAGCCCACCATTTTGAACAATGTTGAAACCTATGCGAACATCCCTCAAATCGTGCTTAAGGGCGCGGAGTGGTTTTCGGGCATGGGCACGGCAAAGAGCAAGGGCACAAAGGTTTTCGCTCTCGGCGGCAAAATCGTCAACACGGGGCTTGTGGAAATCCCTATGGGTACGACTCTCCGTCAAGTAATCGACGGCATCGGCGAGGGTATTCCCAACGGCAAAAAGTTCAAAGCGGCGCAAACGGGCGGCCCTTCGGGCGGCTGTATCCCCCCGGAGCATTTCGATATTCCCATTGACTACGACAACCTTATTTCAATCGGTTCGATGATGGGTTCGGGCGGTTTAATCGTTATGGACGAGGATAACTGCATGGTTGACATCGCTAAATTCTTCCTTGAATTCACAAAAGACGAGTCGTGCGGTAAATGCACCCCCTGCCGTATCGGAACGACCCGCTTACTTGAATATCTTGAAAAAATCACCTCCGGCAAAGCCACCCTCAAGGACTTGGACGAAATGGAGGAGCTTTGCTACTACATCAAAGACAACGCGCTTTGCGGCTTAGGTCAAACCGCTCCCAACCCCGTACTTTCGACCCTTCGCTATTTCAAGGACGAGTACATTTCGCATGTAGTAGACAAAAAATGCCCCGCGCACGTTTGCAAAAATCTTTTACAATACAAGATTACGGATAAGTGCGTAGGCTGCACGCTATGCGCCAAAAAGTGCCCCGTAAACGCTATTACGGGCACCTTAAAAACGAAACATACGATTGATACCGACAAGTGCATCAAGTGCGGAATTTGCGCCGACAACTGCAAATTCAAGGCAATCATTAAGGAGTAATTAAAAATGCAAACGATTAACTTAAAAATAAACGGATTAGCCGTTACGGCGCAAAAAGGCGATACTATCTTACAGGCGGCACAAAGAAACGGCATCAAAATTCCCACCCTTTGCTACTTAAAAGAACTTAACGAAATCGGCGCGTGCCGCGTTTGCGTGGTCGAAGTTAAGGGCGCACGCTCGCTTGTAGCCTCGTGCGTTTACCCGGCGGAAGAGGGAATGGAGGTTGTTACCAACTCCAAAAGAGTGTTACTCAGCCGCAAAAAGACGGTTGAACTGATTTTCAGCGAACACGAAAAAAAGTGTTTGTCCTGCTCCCGTTCGCAAAAGTGCGAGCTTCAAGCGTTGAGCGTTGAACTCGGCTGCGAGGAAGGCAAGTACGAAGGCGCGGTTAACACATATCCCCTTGACCTCACTACCCCCTATTTAGTGCGCGACAACAACAAGTGCGTACTCTGCCGCCGTTGCGTTGCGGCTTGCAAATCCTATCAGGGCGTTGCCGTTATCGGCGCAAACGCGCGCGGTTTCGACACCCATGTCGGCACTTCGTTTAATAAGGATTTGAAAGACGTTCCTTGCGTAGGCTGCGGACAGTGCATCACCGTTTGCCCCACCGGCGCGCTTCGCGAGCGTGAGGAAATCGACGACGTTATCACCGCTCTCAACGACCCGACCAAGTATGTCGTTATGGCTACCGCCCCTGCAGTCCGCGTCGCTATCGGCGAGGAGTTCGGCTTCCCTATCGGCACAAATCAAGAGGGCAAAATGGTTGCCGCGATGAAGATGCTCGGTGCGAAAAAGATTTTTGACATCGATTTCTCCGCCGACCTCACCATTCTTGAGGAGGGCACGGAGTTCATTAACCGCGTTAAAAACAACGGAGTTCTTCCTATGTTCACAAGCTGCTCGCCGGCGTGGATTAAGTTTGTCGAGCATTACTACCCCGAGTTCATTCCCAACCTTTCGTCGTGCAAATCGCCGCAACAGATGTTCGGCGCGGTCATCAAGACATGGTACGCCGAGAAAAACGGCATCGACCCCAAGAACATTGTTATGGTTTCGGTAATGCCTTGCGTTGCCAAAAAGTTCGAAAAAACCCGCGACTTCCAAAGCGCGGCGGGCGTACCCGACATTGACCACGTTATCACAACCCGCGAGCTTGCGCGCCTCATCACCCGTCAGGGAATCTTGTTCAGCGACCTTACGGATGCGGAGTTCGACAACCCCTTAGGCGAGGACACCGGCGCGGGCGTCATTTTCGGCGTAACAGGCGGCGTTATGGAGGCGGCTCTCCGCACCGTTCGCGAGGTTCTTGAAAACAAAGACTACGGCAACGACCGTATCAATTTCACCGAAGTCCGCGGCTTAGACGGCATCAAAGAAGCGACCTACGACATCGCAGGAATCGAAGTTAAGGTTGCCGTTGCCAGCGGTTTGGCGAACGCAAGAGCCCTTTTAGACGCAATTAAAGCCGGCAAGGTGTTCTATCATTTCGTTGAGATTATGTCCTGCCCCGGCGGTTGCATTAACGGCGGCGGACAACCTATCAAGACTGCGCACATCCGCAACAACGTCAACTTCCGCGACCTCCGTGCAAAAGCCCTTTACGATGCCGACGAGGCAATGACTCTGCGCAAGTCGCACCAAAACCCCGTGGTTAAACAACTCTACGCCGAGTATTTCGGCTCCCCCAACAGCCACAAGGCACACGACGTTCTTCACACCAAGTACGCCCCGCGACCTAAGTTTTAGAATGTGAGTTCTTTGGGAGGGGGAGGAATCTGCATTTCTAAGAAACGTATTCTCCTCCCCCTCCCAAACCCTCCCCCTCCTCTTGCAAAGCTTATCGGGGGGGAATGCTTTCCGAAAAGAA
>JAISKW010000121.1 GCA_031260775.1 Christensenellaceae bacterium | reverse complement strand
CTGAAATTAGACGGGGAGCAAGCAAGACGTTACGAAATGTTAGTCCCCCGTTTTATCAGGTACCTGTCGCGCAAAAAACCCGCCGCGCTTAACATTTTATTCGGCTCACTCGACGAAATTCAAACGGTGTTTTTGGCATACATTCGCCGCGAATACGGCGAAAATTCAATCGCTTCACGCAAAAAATACGTTTCGCTTATCGTGTCTTCGCTGCTTCGCGTTCACATCCCCACCCTGGTTCACAGCCTGATGGTCGCCAAAATGATGAAACTCGCCGCCGTTTGGTTTTGCGATAACGCGCCCGAAAAGCTCATCGGCATTTGCTCCGCCGCCGATGCCGACGAAGTCCGCGCAAAAAAAACCGAGATAACCGAGCAGGTTTACCTTTGCGGACTCGCTCACGATTTAGGCAAAATTAACTACATTGATGCAATTTCCAAGGTTTGCCGCAAGCTCACCGACAAGGAATTTACCCTTATCAAAGAGCACTGCAACCGCGGCACGGAGGTTCTCTCCGCCCAAGAGTTCGAAAACGAATGCTACGTAGCACGCTATCACCACCGCACCTCGCACGGCGAAAGTGCCCGCGAGTATCCGCAAGATGCCGCAGCCCGCAACTTTGCTTCTCACCCGTACTTCTTTATTGTAAAACTCTGTTATGTCTTCGACGGCATAGATGCGGCTACCGATTACATCGGTCGGGGATACCAAAACACCAAACCTGCAACGTTGGCAATGGACGAAACGGTCGCCGACCCCGCCTTCCGCGCGCGTGCCGCCGCGAAGTGGGCAAAGCAAGGCTTAACTATGGGGCAGTTCTACAAGGACTGCGACCCCTCCATCACCGCTCTTTTCGCCATTCCCTCCTTCCGCCGCAAAATACTCACCGTTCTTGACTCCTACCGCCGCACTGCTTACGACCGCGCTTACCGCAACTCCCCTAATACCATTGAATGAGTATGCGTTTGCTTTTCGTGAGGATGCTTTCCGAAAGAAAATGTATACGGATATTTGGGCAAAAGAGAAAGGGCGCAACGATATGCGCCCTTTTCCGTTTGTTTTTTAATGGTTCATTGAATGTTTCTTGTCATTCTGCGCGAAGTCGCAGAATCCATACATAGTTTTGAATAACGAAGTTACTTCACAAAAGAAAAGGGCGAATTACTCGCCCTTTTCTTTTGTTTTCTTAGTTGTAATACGGCACAACCGTATCCGTTATTGCGTACAGTCCCGTGTTGACTGCCAGAACGCGGTATCTTGCTGAGGCGTAATCTAAAATCAGCTGTTCCGTATTGTTTATAGCGGACGGGAATGGATAGCCTACGACCGGTGCGGCTTGCCCTGCTAACACTTTATCACTGAAGCGGTTTGAAAAGAAGAATGCCGGCTGTGCTGCGTCTGTCGGATTTATGAAGACCTCACCGAAGTTTTCATAAGTTGCGCTCAACGCGATATTGTACGGCATTGCCGCAAGTCCTCTACTGCCGTAGAAATCGTTTGTTTCTTTCGTGTTAACAATCGTTTTCGAATTATTGCCCGAAATAATATTAACCTTAATTTGAACCCCGGTTGAACTGCTCCCGAATACCGCCGAAACGTCTCCGATTAAAATCATCTTAAGGTTCATCAAGCTTGCGGTTTGACTGTGCTCATTTGCATCCAATGCCGAATACTTTACTCCGTCGGGCGAGCCGAAATATTGACCTAAGAATCCGCGTTTAGGGCCGTACGGCGTTTGTTCATAAAGCGCGGACAAGCCTTTCATATTCGTAATCATCGCGGTTATCATATTTACAACGAAGTACGCTTCGCCGCCCGCCGCCGCCGTGTTGAGGTTTTGGAAGGTGAAATCGTCCAAATTCAGGGTCGGCGTGTTCCTTTGCCCCCAAACGTCGCCGGTGGTTAAGTCGTATTGCAACAAGTTGCTGTCTCCCCCCACGTCATATTTGCCCTTTGTCGGGCCGGTATCGTAATCGGCAAGTTCGTCGTCGTTGTCGGCAAGAAGCAGCGCAGGCCCGCCCGTCATAAAGATACGGGAATGGGTTATCGTAAGGTTGCCCGTCTCGTATTGGCATATACCCGTTGTAAACATGTTAGTTATGGTCGTACGGTTGATATGTGTGTGCATTACCGACTCATAACGCGGCTTTCTTGAGTATGTTTCATAATCCAGAATACCGTCGGTGAACTGCGCAAGATAAGCGTTATCGATACGCGCATCGGTCACGTCGCAGAACTCAAGGCCTTGTAAACCGCCCGAACCTTTGATGTTTTCGATTCTTCCCGTGTTGCCGGTAATACGGATATTTTTAACTCTCACATGCGATTTATCCTCATCGGCAGTTCCCATAAACGCAGTGGGATTGTTTTTGATAGAGCCGAAGAATGAGTCATCGCCCATATATTCGTTGATTTTTGTGCCGCCTTGCGCCGGGTCATTGGTGTATGTTTGTGTCGTACCCATAATATAGAACAACGCGGAGTGAGAATAAACAAAACCGTTTTGGTTTGCATACGCCATACGGGCATCGTTTTCGGTTCTTCCTATCCACGGAATATCGAATGCATTTACGCTGAAGTAGTTGCCGATAAAGCTGAAAGTTTCGCCGGCTTCAACGAAGTGCGTATAAAGATACTGCCAGTTTGCAAGACGCGCCACGCCGAACTCGTCTTTCATATTCCTGTCGAGAACTTGCGGTATCATATCCTTCAAAGTAACTTTAATGTCACGTTGCAAAATAACGGCTTCTGCCCTTTCTTGCGCATAAAGCTGTGCGTTGATTTCCGCTTCGGTTTTTCCTGCCGTTTCGACAACGCCGTTTGCCACCTTAAAGGCTCTCCACAGAGTAAGTTTATCGTTACTGTTATAATAGGTTTTACTGCCGTATGATGCGCCCACATATCCTCCGCGGTCTTTGATTTTTTGGGTTAAGAATGCCGCGGCCGCATAAGCCGGATAATTCTTTTCAGCGTCGCGGTCGTCGTAAACGTTGCTGTCGGCGTTGATATTCGCGTTGTTGAAAATTGAAAGCTCCGCCGCCGTATAAATGTTATATCCCTTTGTAAGCTTTGCCTTGTAGGACACTTCCTTTCGGTCTCCGCCGCTGCCGGCTGCGAAAACTATCATAATCGTTCTTCCGGCTACGGAGTCCTTGAACTTAAACCTCCCGAGATTCGGCTCGTTCACATCCAAGTAATTCATAATATTTGATACGGAAACTTGGTTTGACGGGTTATCGGTTATATCGATAATTTCAATCGCCGGGATAAACGACGACAATTTGATTGCCGACCCTTCAAGTATGCCCGCCGTTTTATCAACTCTTGCGGTAGGAGACGCCAAGTAATAGTTGCTCGTTCCGATATAGAACTCCGCGTCGGAAAGAGAGGCGACCATAAAGTCGTCATTTGCCGAGTTCGCGACATATTTGTTTATTTCCTGCGGAAGACTCAGGTTCGTAAAGCTTGCGTTGGAACCGTTGTTATACGCGGCTACCTCAACCGTCACAACCTTGGAATATCCCGCGTAATAGAAATATACTTTGTAGTGCCCTACGGCATCGGTAGTGAAATTGCCGCCGTAGTAAATCAAATCGCTATAATGCAGAACTCCCGTTTCGCCGGTTAAATGTGCCTGTATGGTATCGAAATAAACGTGTTCCTCCCAAATATTGTTCGCGGAATCGACAAGAATGTCGGGGCTTTCGCCTAAGATATAATAGGTTTCGTAGGTGCCTGCGACAAGCTCGAGTTCCTTGCCGTCGGTTTGCACCCAACGGGCAAAAAGTTGAACCACTCCGCCCTCATTGCGCACCATAAGCTTAATTTCGGTTTCGTCGGTATAATCGAGCGGAAGATTGCCGTAGCCGCCTTCGGGCTCGGCGAATTTCATCCAGCCTAAGAATCTGTACCCGGGACGAATCATAGTGTTTGCGGGCAAAATATAGGGTCTTGCATCGATATCGTACAAGGGTCTTCCCGCATCGTCATGACCGCCATTAAGGGTAAGGTCATAGCCGCCGTTGATACCGGTTGCAATTGTCAAATTGTCCATAAGGCTGTCGGGGTCAACGTTCAGCGCGTTAGGCTCGAATTTAAGCGTGCCGCTGTTCGCCCTCCAGAACGCATACAGCGTAACGGTATTAGGTTGTTTTGAGGTGTCTTCGGGAGTGTTATAAACCGTTACCGCGCCGTAGCCGTCAAGGTTGTTCGTATCGATATCCCAGCCGACAAAGATATATCCCGTTTTGCTGATTTGCTCAACGTTCGGATAAGGCAGAACTCTGTCACCTGCCGAACGTCCGTCGGGTTTGTTTGTTACATCGTCATAGGTGTTGTACTTATTGGGTGTCATAGGCGCAACATAGCCTACGCCGCCGTTCAGGTTAAAGAATATTGTAAATTTATCCGCCGAGGCTTGCGTGACCGCGTGCAATTCGATAACCGCGGCGTTATCTCTTGTAAGGTTCGGAGCAAACTGCAACGCGGCGTACTGCGCGCTTCCGCCGATACTTGTCGACCACCCGATAAAGTTTTGGGGGTACGCCCCTGCCTTCTCAAGGCGTGCCGCTCCTTCGACGTCGTGCGTTATTAAATACCAACCGTCCGGAGCCAAAACCTCGCTCTGCTCGCCGTAATGATAAACCTTTTCGGCAATCAACGTGCTGTCGGAGTAGAACTTTACGGTGTAAGTCACCGCAACCCATTGCGCATAAACTATCTTGTTTCCGTCTACGACGGTACTTGCCGTAAATGCCGTACCTCCCGCAAAGCCGTCCGTGAAGCCGACAAACATATATCCGGGTCTTTCCTCGCCGATATCGGGCAATTCCTCAACTTTTCCCGTGACCGAGGACGATGCCTTTACATGGTTAGGAAGGTTACCGTTTTCAAACGAAACGACGTAGGTATGATAAACCGAGTACAATTGAAGCGTTGCATTGCCGGTAACCGTCGTATTATTGGTGAATGACGCGCCTGTTGCGTACAATACGGACGACCCTACGGAGTATTCTCCCGGCGTCGTCGTCCAGCCGCGGACAAGTCCGATATCCGCATATCCTACGTTGTTGAACACTTGCGTCTGCCCGTACGCGAAGTTTTGCGTAGCGGGGGCTTCGATGCCGTTGTGATTGAAAACTACCGTTAAAATATACGCCGTCCATTTTGCGGAAAGCTCTACGTTCGCAAGAATTACCGAGTCCTCGGTTATTTGAGTCTGTCCGTCAAACCAACCGCCGAACGCGTATCCGTTGCGGGTTAGCAACGGAAGGCTTTCGGTAAGTTTACCCGTTTCCTCGCTTGTAACGATAGCCCCGCCTACGGGTGAGCCGATTGATACGAGCGTTACCGTACGCTCGGCATATTTGAATACGGGATACAGCGTTACGCTGCCCGCCGTTGTACGAAGGTTTGAAACAACCTGCGCCGGAGTATACACGATTGCGCCGCCCTCGGTCGTTGCCCAACCGCGGAATACCTTATCCGTTACAGTATAGGTGTTCACATACAACGCTCTGAGTTGGTCATAGTTAAACTCCTGCTGCGGCATTGCAGTTCCTCCGGTTGTACCGGCATCGCTGAATATTACGGTAAATACTATTGCCGTCCATTGCGCATACACCGTGGTATCCACCGTGACCTTCGCAGTAATATCGAACTCCTTTAAGTCTGTGCCGATATACCAATACCACCCGCCGAAGTCGTAGCCTGTGCGGTTGGGTTGTACGGGTAACGAGTCGATTGTTCCCGTATCGGAGTTGATATTCTTATCGGCGTATCCGACACCGTTCGAGTTAAAGGAAACCGTGACTTCGCTATCGTATTTGAATATCGGGTAAAGATTTACCGTATCGGCGTCGACGGAGGTTAAATTCTTTACCGTTGCGCCGTCCGTATAGGCGACCGCGCCGCCCTCGGTTAACGCCCACCCCTTGAAAATCTTGTCGGTTACGCTGAACGGGTTCGCGCTTAACGCTTGCGCCTCGTCGTATACAAAGCTCTGACGCGCCGACGTGCCGGTCGCTTCCAATGTCTTTACGAAGTTTACCTTGTAGGCAATCGGCACATATCTTGCGTAAATTGCGGTGTCCGCGGTGATAACCGTGTTAAGGTTAAACGCGCTGCCGCCCGTCAACGACGTATAATATCCGTACTTTTTGTAGCCCGTTTTTTCCGCCTGAACGGGGAGCAACGAGATATTAATTTTACCCGTATCGATTGACGTCACAAGCGTGGCTTTCTCCGATTCGTTTTCGTCGTACACCGTTACGGTGCGCGAAATATATTTATAGACCGCATACAAAACAACCGCTGAACCGCCTGTTGCCGAAAGGTTGTTGTTGCTGTCAATCATCGCGCCGTTGTTATAGCGTATTGCGCCGTCCTCGGTTAACGCCCAACCGGCAAACGCTTTGTTCGCGGGAGCCGTATAACCCAACGCCGAGTACAACGGCAAGGCTTGCGCCGCGTCGTATACAAATCCGCGCGATTCCGTATTTCCCGTTCCGCCGTTTGCGTTGAACCTCACCGTATAATTAATCGGCGCAAACACTGCAAACACTTGCGTATTTGTTAAAATTAAAGACCCGCTCGTGATTTCCACTCCCGCGCCGTCCGCTCTCGTGTTCCACTCTACGAAGCTATAGCCCGTTTGCAGCGGATTAGACGGGGGCATATTCAGAACCGTTCCCGTTTCGGGATTGGTTTTTGTTGAAAACAACGCGTCGCCGTTTGCAAAGTCGCCTGAGAAGTCAACGTCGACTTTGGGGTACTTATACACGGCATACAGTGTAATCGTTCCCGGGTTTTCGGGAATAAAGTCCAGCGGCAACGCCTTACCGGCTTCGATATCGGCTCCCGCCGCCCAATTGCTCTGCGTGCTCCAGCCGATGAATTCCTTGCTCGCAACCGCGGGCGCGTTCGGAAGGTTTACTCCGTAATACGGCTCGGTTATCGTATAGTTAAACGTCTCCGCGCCTTGGAAGCCGTAAACGAATCTGAACGTATAATCGTTCCCTCTGAATACCGCATAAAGGCTTAAATTCGCCTCTAACGTTTCGTTAAACCCGTACTGCGCTCCCGCTTGCGTTGCCCAACCGACAAACACAAAACGCGATTTAGTGGGGTCAACCGCAGGACGAACCGCCCTGCCCGTTACCGCGCTCGATTGAATTGTTTCATAAGCCGTTTCATCCCCTGCCGCGCTATAGTAGGTTACGGTGTACGGTGTGTACTCAATCGCCGCCCAATTAGCCTTCAAATAAATCTTCGCGCCCTTTACATAAGTGAAATTGTCCGCAATTACCGAGCCCGCGCCGAACGAATCGGTGCCGCTGCCCTTTGTGAGGGTCCAGCCCGACAAAACAACGTGTTCCTTTTCGATTAAGGCCGTAACCTCGTCCGCTCCGATAAGCTTTTGCGTAAAGTCGTTATAGGTTACCGTTACCGTCGCTATTTCGGTTTTGTCGTCCGAGTCAAGATAAACAAGCTTGTATGTTACGGGCGTCCATTTTGCGGCAACGTAATACGTCATATTAGCCGCCGTCGGCGCAATAAACTTGTAGGTTGCGAGGTCTGCAATATCCTCTGTTCCTTGGTCGTCGTACTTGTACCAGCCCCCGAATTCGTAGCCCGCCATAA